>CALRPK020000008.1:0-12674 GCA_943370015.1 Paracoccus haematequi | reverse complement strand
CATGAGATACTCCCTGTGGTTATGGCCTGTTATGTGTCAATGCGGCGAAAGCCGGGCCAAGCGCCCCGCCGCTGTCGGTCAACATCGCCGCTGCCCGGTCAGGCGCAGCCCCGGCGGCGATCAGCACCGCCGGTTTCACCGCCCCGCCGCTCTGCGACAGGGCCAATCTTGCGGCATCCATCCCCTGCCCCGACAGGGCCGAAACGATGCGCGCCGCGCGATCCATCAGTTTGGTATTATCCGCGATCAGATTGACCATGTAGCCATCATGCACATGGCCCAGCAGGACGCCAAGCCGGGTCGACAGCATATTGAGCGCCACCTTCTGCGCCGTCGCCGCCCCCATGCGGGTGGAACCGTTGACCAGTTCAGGCCCCGTCTCCAGCGTCACCGCAATGTCAGAGCCTGCGGCCAAAGGCGATCCCGCCACATTGGCAAAGCCCACCACCCGCACCCCCGCCGCCCGCGCAAGTCGGGCCACCTCCAGCGTGTAGGGCGTCCCACCGGATGCCGACAGGCACAGCACCGCATCCCCCGCTGCCAACCCCGCCGCCGCGAAATCCGCCGCCGCCAGCGCCGGGTCATCCTCGACCCCGCCCGTCATATGCAAAAGCGCCGCCGCCCCACCGGCAAACAGCACCGGTGTCCGATCCGGCATGATCCCAAAGGTGCCCGCCAGTTCCAGCGCATCGGCCAGCGCCATCAGCCCGGACGATCCCGCCCCGGCATAACCCAGCTTGCCGCCGGACCGCAGCACATCCGCAGCAAGGTTTGCCGCCGCCTCAATCCCCGGCAGGGCAGACCGCACTGCCGCCAAGGCCGCTTGTTGAGCTGACAAAAGCTGATCCAGCAACACCGCGCCCGCGCGGTCCTGCATCCCCGCCGAATGCGGGTGCCGACCTTCCGTCGCGCGCAGAGGCAGGGCAGCGTCCATCTGATTCCTCCTGTTGCCCTGACAATGCCAAAATAAGACCAATTGTAAAGCACAGCGTTTTTCTGCACCTGCAAAGCCCATTTTCGCGCCATTTCAGAAAGTCTCTTCACATCTGGTATTGCTTTGGTATTTCTAAATGGGCGGAGGATGCGATGGACCTGTTGTTGGGAATCGATGGCGGCGGCACAGGATGCCGCGCGGTTCTGGCCGATGCCTCGGGCCATATCCTTGGACGTGGTGAGGCAGGCCCTGCCAACATCGCCTCGGACTTTTCG
Source organism: Paracoccus haematequi (assembly GCA_943370015.1). Lineage (GTDB taxonomy): Bacteria > Pseudomonadota > Alphaproteobacteria > Rhodobacterales > Rhodobacteraceae > Paragemmobacter > Paragemmobacter haematequi_A. The sequence continues at coordinate 11,465 of CALRPK020000008.1, read as the reverse complement.
GGCGCTTTGGACAATATCCTTGCGGCCACGCGGCTTGCCTGTGGCGGGCATGATCTGACGCGTGTCTCGGCGGGTCTCGGCCTTGCCGGGGCCAATGCTGCCGGGGTGTCCGACCGCCTTTCCCAAGCCCTGCCCTTTGCCCGCACCGCGATTGAAACCGATGGCATCACAGCCGTTCGTGGCGCCTTGGGGGGCGAAGATGGCATCGTCGCCGCCATCGGCACAGGGTCCGTCTTTGCCGCCCAGCGCGGCGGCGAAATCCGTCAGATCGGCGGCTGGGGGCTTGTGCTGGGGGATGAGGGCAGCGGCGCATGGATCGGCCGCGCCATCCTGTCCGCCGCGCTGCGTGCGGTGGATGGGTTCCAGCCGATGACGCCCCTGCTGGCCAGCATGATCGACAGCCACGGCGGACCCTCTGGCGTCGTCAGTTTTTCCCTGTCGGCAACGCCCGGCGATTTCGCCCGCCTTGCCCCGCAGGTGCTGGACAGCCCCGACCCCACCGCCCGCGCGGTGCTGGACCGCGCCCATGCCGATGTCGCCGCCGCCATCACCCTGCTGCAAGGCGCGGATCACCTTCCTGTCGTCTTCCTTGGGGGGCTTGGCCCGACCTATGCGGCGGCGACCAACCGCTGGCCAATCCAACCCGCCAAAGGCAGCGCGCTTGACGGTGCCCTGTCGCTGGCGCGCAGCCTGATGCAGGGGGCCGCGTGATGGAGGCGATCTTCTCCCCCGATGGTTTCGACTCCACCGGCGCAGGCCCGCTTTATCTGCAACTGCAACGCCGGATCGCGGATGCCGTCTCTGCGGGCCGCCTCTCCCCCGGCGATAGCCTGCCACCCGAACGCGACATGGCCGCGATGACCGGCCTGTCGCGCGTCACCATCCGCAAGGCGGTTGAGGGGCTGGTGACCCAAGGCCATCTGGTGCAGAAACGCGGCTCCGGCACCTTTGTCGCCCCCCGGGTGGAGCGGATGGAACAGGCGCTGTCGCTGCTGACCTCCTTCACCGAGGATATGGCCCGCCGTGGCAAAGCCGTGGACTCGCTGTGGCTCTCACGCCGCATCGACGGTCCGGCCCCCGAGGAGGTGATGGGTCTGGGCCTGCGCGCAGGCGAACGCATCGCGCGGTTGGAGCGCGTCCGCAGATCAGACGGCGTGCCCTTGGCCATCGAACGCGCGGCGCTGCCCCTGTCCGTGCTGGACGCGCCGGAACAGGTGACGGGATCGCTCTACGCCGTGCTGCAAGCGCGCGGCATGCGCCCCGTCCGCGCCGTGCAGCGCATCACGGCGGCGAACTTGGGTGAGCGGGACGCTGATCTGCTTGGCATCGCCCCCGGTGCCGCGGGGCTAAAGATCGAACGGATCGGCTATCTTGCCAACGGCCGGGCGGTAGAGTTCACACGGTCCATCTATCGCGGTGATGCCTATGATTTCGCGGTGGAATTGAAGATCGCCGATAACGAAGGGACCCTGCCATGACCAGCCATATGGCCAATGAGGTGGCGGAGATTCCGCAGGCCCTCGCGCGGCTGCTCTCTGCCTCTGGCCCCGCCATTGCGCAGGCTGGGGCGGCGCTGCGGGCCTTGGACCCCGGCCTTGTGCTGACGGTGGCGCGGGGATCATCTGACCATGCCGCGACCTATCTGAAATATGCGGTTGAACTGACGGCGGGCATCCCCGTCGCCTCGGTCGGTCCTTCGGTCGCCTCGGTCTATGGTCGGTCGCTGCGCCTGTCGGGTTCGGCTTGCATCGGCATCTCACAATCCGGTCAATCGCCTGACATTGTTGAGATGATGCGCTCCGCCGGGGCCGGGGGGGCCTTGACCATCGCGGTGACCAACTTTGCGGGTAGCCCGATGGCGCGCGTCTCGTCCCATTGCCTGCCCTTGGCCGCAGGGGCCGAACAATCGGTGGCGGCCACCAAAACCTTTATCTGCTCTGTCGCGGCAGGCCTTGCCCTGCTGGCCGAATGGCAAGATGACCCCGCCCTGCGCGCCGCTGTTGCAGGATTGCCCGAAGCCGCTTCCCAAGCGCTGACCTTGGATTGGTCGCCCCTTTCGGCCCGCCTGTCGCGCGCCGCGCAAGCCTATGTCCTTGGCCGTGGTCCCGCCTTTGCCATCGCCTGCGAAGCCGCGCTAAAACTGAAAGAAACCTGTGGCTTGCACGCCGAGGCTTATTCGGCGGCTGAAGTCCTGCATGGCCCCTCTGCCATCGTGCAATCGGGCTTTCCCGTGCTGGCCTTGGCCGTTGAGGACGCCGCCCAACCCGGTGTGATCCAGACCGCCGAGCGGTTGGCGGCACAGGGCGCAGATGTGTTCCTCACCGGGGCCGTGGCGCAGGGGGCCACCACCCTGCCCGCCGTCACAGGCCTGCATCCCCTCGTCGCGCCCTTGGTGCAGGCCGTCGCCTTCTACGCCTTCGTCGAAACCCTCGCCCGCAGGCGCGGCTTTGACCCCGACGCCCCCCCGCATTTGCGCAAGGTAACAGAGACCGTGTGATGTCCCACTCCTTCCGCGCCGAAGCGGTCTTTGACGGTGAGCGCTTGATCCCCAACGCCTGCGTGACGGTGGAGGCTGGCCGCATCTCCGCCATTGGCGCACCTCAGGGACCAGTGACCGACCTCGGCCCCGGAATCCTCGCCCCCGGCTTCATCGACCTGCAAGTGAACGGCGCAGGCGGGGTGCAGATCGCAGGCGACACCGACCTTGCCGCACTGGAAACCGTCTGCGCCACCCTCGCCCAATTGGGGGCCACCGGCTGCCTGCCGACCCTCATTACTGACACGCCCGAGGCAACACGTGCCGTGATCGCCGCAGGCATCGCCGCCGCGCAGGCCCAGGTTCCCGGTTTCCTCGGCCTCCACCTCGAAGGCCCGCATCTGGACCCCCGCCGCAAGGGGGCGCATGACGCCACCCTGATCCGGCCGATGACGGCGGATGACCTTGACCTCCTGCTCCACGCAGCGCGGACCCTGCCCGCGCTGATGGTGACAGTGGCCCCGGAGTCGGTGACCCTCGACCAAATCGCCACAATGGCGGCGGCGGGGATCATTGTCTCGCTCGGCCACACCGATTGCACCGCCGAAGAAGCCCAAGCCGCGATGAAGGCCGGGGCCCGCTGCGCCACGCATCTCTTCAACGCCATGAGCCAGCTTGGCAACCGCGCCCCCGGCATGGTGGGGGCCGTGCTGTCAGGCGATGGATATACCGGCCTGATCGCCGACGGCATCCACGTTGTCCCGGTGGCGCTGCGGGTGGCCTTGGCGGCAAAACCGCAGGGGGTGTTCCTTGTGTCGGATTGCATGGCGCTGGCGGGGACGGATCAGACCGAATTCCCCCTGAACGGGCGGCGTATCCTGCGGGCGGGCGGTCGGTTGACGCTGGAGGACGGCACACTCGCGGGGGCCGACCTGACCCTGCCGCAGGCCGTGGGGGTACTGGTGGATCAGGCAGGCATCGCCCCGGAACGCGCGCTCGCCATGGCCAGCCGCATACCGGCAGAGGTGATCCGCCGCCCCGACCTCGGCCGCCTGACCCCCGGGGGGGTGGCCGACATGATCCACCTCTCGCCCGATTGGCGGCTGATGGGGGTGTGGCAAGGCGGGTTGCAGATCGCTTAACGCCCGCAAACGGCACCCAAACGCCATGCCCTTGCCATAATGGCGCGCTCAACCCTAGCGTGATTCACAGGCGTTCCGCCGCGACTCCAAAATAGTTGTGACAAAAACGGTGCTGGCAGTGCCGGAGCAATGACGCCATTCTTATCTCTAAAGTGTGGAGGTTGTGTTGGCTGAGACAAGTTGGACCGCAGTTGAATGGACCGCGTTGGGCGGCGTCCTGTCAGGTGCAGGAACAATAATCGGTGCGCTTGCCGTGATCGGTGCCGCCTATCTCGGGTCACGCACTTTCGAAGGATGGCGCAAACAGACACTGTCACAACGGCGAATTGAACAGGCCGAACGCATCCTAACGGTTACCTACAAGGCGAGACGCGGCTTGGCACAGGTACGAAACCCCATGCTCTGGGCCTATGAATTGCAGAAAGCGGAGGATTTTCTGGAGGAGCGCGGCGAACTGCCCGGCGACGACTCTAGCAAGAGCAAGAACACAACAGCACAGGTGTATTTCACACGCCTCAATGCGGTACTGGACGATCGAAAAGCGCTAGAGGAATGCCAGCCGATGGCGCGAGCACTTTTCGGTGAAGAACTTGAGTTGGCGATGGAAGCGCTGAACCATCAATTCCAGAAAGTGAACTCCGCTGTACACGCGCAATATCGCTTCGAAGAAAGCACTGACCAAGCGTTTCGCGAGAAAACTGAAGCGACTCTTTGGGGAGGAACCCCGACTCCAGAGAAAAATCAAATGGACCGCGAGATTGCTGTACAAGTCGCGGCCATTGAAAGATTTTGCGTTCCAGTCCTGCGCCTAGAAAAGTGAGACCACCCGCAGCTTCTTCCTCAGCCACCGCCTCGCCCAAGCGCTGAAGGCGGCGAAGCCGGCAAAGCACTGGCGGCTGTTCCGCTGCCCGGTGGCCTGAGCTTCAGCCGTTCTTGCGCGCTTCGGCGGCGGCTTTCATCTTGGCCAGCAGTTCGGCCTTGTCCTCGCGCTTGCCGTAGGGGTTCTTCTTGCCGCCCGGCTCATTGTGTTCTTTGTGCTTGGGGCCTTTTTTCAGCATATTGGCCGCTCCTGATTTTGAATAGTCCATGATCTTGCCTCTCTGGCTGTCTCCCCCTGCTTTGCCCCAATCCGGCGCGGGGGGCAAGCGGTCGGCATGTTTCCCGGCGCAGGCACCGCAGAGGGCACCGCATCCGCCGACGGGGACATACGGGCCCAAGTCGCCGTTCCCTGCCGATGCGGCAGTGTAGCCCGGACCCGCGATGTTTCAACGTCGGGCAGGGAACCGCTGAAACCAGCGCAAGGCAATGGCAGTTAAGGCCATTCGCGCGCAACCCTTCCTCTGCCCCCGGTCTTTGCCTGTCGGACCCGCCACTGCGGCCGCAGCAAAGGACAAGACATGCCCGCCTCCATGACACTGACTCCCATCCCGTCCGTCGGCATCGCGCCCGTCACGGCCCGTGCCGGGGACGAGGCCTATCTCGTCTCGGACTGGCCCGCCGCGCAAAGCGGTCGCACGATCTGGTCACCTGACAATGTGTTCTTCCATCAGGATGGCAGCTTTGATCTGGCCCTGACCCAAGCGCCTGCCGGATCGTGGCGCCCCTATCTGAGCGGTGAGGTCGCCTCGGTCGAGACGGGCACTTATGGCGCTTGGACGTGGAACGCGCAGGTGCCACGCATGGTGTCAGGCGCGGTGTTCGGGATGTTCACCTTTCAGGCCAATGCCAGCGACCCGCGGGTGGAGTTCGACTTCGAATTCGTCGGCGCTGACACCACGCGGCTGGAGTTGAACGTGCATATGGCAGGCCCGGACGGCAAGAACGTCTCGCTCGCCGGGGGGCCGTTCAAGGTGCAACTGGGCTTTGACGCGGCGGCGGCACAGCACAGCTATGCGGTGCTTGTGACAGATGGGGCGGCGGTCTTTACCATCGACGGCAAGATCGTCGCCGCCTTTGGCCCCGAGGACATGACAAACGGTGTCTGGCGCAGCGGCGAGATGCGGTCCTATGTCGATCTCTGGGCCGTGTCGAATGACGGGATTCAGAATTGGGCCGGGGTCTGGGATGGCAGCGGCGTGCCGATGTTGGCCACCGTCGCGGCGGTCGAGGTGCCGGACGATCTGTCGGTGCCCCTGCCCGAGGTGCCACCGGAGCAACCGCCCGTGCTGCCGCCAGAGGTGCCACCCGAATTGCCGCCTGTGCTGCCGCCAGAGCAACCCATTCCTCCCGTTCTGCCACCCGAGGCGGTGTCGCCTGTGTCGCAACCGCTGCCCCCCATTCTGTTGTCAAACCCGGTCGGCGCGCCCAATCCGGCGGTTTCCGGCGTGACGTCAGGCACGGACGGGCCGGATGTGTTGCTGGGTGGGCGTGGCACCGATGTGCTGATCGGCGGCGCGGGCGATGACACGCTGGCCGGTGGACGCGGCGGCGATGTGCTGGATGGCGGGGCTGGCACCGATTGGCTGACCCATGCCGCCGCACGCAAGCCCGTGCAGATTGATCTGTCCGACCCCTTGCCGCAAAACACCGGGCGCGGCACTGACCTGATCCGGGGGATCGAAAACCTGCAAGGCGGCAAGGCCAACGACCGTCTGACCGGGGATGACGGGGCCAATATCCTTGACGCTATGGGCGGGCGCGACCGGATCAACGGCGGAGCGGGGGCCGATATCCTGATTGGCGGCAAAGGGCGCGACTGGCTGGACGGCGGCCTTGACACCGACGCCGACACCTTCGTGTTCCGCTCTGCCGCTGACAGTCGCCCTCAGGGCGGTGGGGATCGTGTGTTGAACTTCACCTCAGGGATCGACCGCATCGACCTTTCGTTGCTGGATGCCCGGCCTGATCTGTTGGGCAATCAGATGCTTGGATTTTCGGACGGACCGGCCGATCATGCGGCATGGCTGCGGGTCGAAGCGCGCGGAACGGCAGTCTTGGCCGATGTCACCGGCGATGGTCGTGCCGATCTGCGGGTGTTCGTGCTGGGGATCGTGACGGTGGATGACCTGATCTTGTGACAGCGCCCGAGGCGACGGAAACGCTGGTGAGACCGTCTCAGACCTAAAGGACGGCCCGCAGGTGATTTGCACAGGCGGGCCGTTCTGATGCCAAACGCTGGGGGAAGCCCCTACCCCGTCACCGTCTCCACGCACAGCACCGTCGGCAGGTGGCGGGCGATTTCGGACCACTGGTCCCCCTCATCCACGCTGGCGAAGATAGAGCCTGAGTTGGTGCCGAAATAGACCCCCGGTACCGCCATCTGATCCGTCGCCATTGCCTGCCGCAGCACGGTGAAAAAGCAGTTCTTCTCCGGCAAGCCATGGCCCAAGCCCTGCCAGCTTTCGCCACCATCACGCGACCGCCACACCTGCGCGCGGGCATCGGGCGGAAAGCGGCCCTTGGTGTCGCCGTTCAGCGGCAGCACCCAAAGCGTCTGCGGCTTCCCCGGATGCACAGCAATCGGAAAACCGAAGGTCGAGGGCAGACCCGCCGTGATGTCATCCCAAGACCGCCCGCCATCCTTGCTGCGAGAGACCCCGTGGTGGTTTTGCTGATAGATCAGGTCCGATCCCGCGACCCGCTGCATGTTGTGCACGCAATAGCCGATCTCATGCCCACAAGTGCCCGGATGGTCGTGGTCATGATCCGTCGCTTCATTCGACAGGCGATTGCGCCGCTCCCACGTCGCCCCGCCATCCTCGGTCGCGAAAACCCCTGCGGCCGAGATACCGACCCACAGGCGCTCTGGCCGGTCCGGGTCTGTCAGGATGGTGTGCAGCACCAGCCCCGCCCCGCCCGGTTCCCAACTGGGGCCAGAGGGGTGGTTGTTCAGCCCATCCACCGCCGCCCAACTGTCCCCGCCATCAGTGCTTTCATAAAGCCCCGCCGGTTTCGACCCCGCATAAAGCCTGTCGCCCACACGACCGAGCGACCACAGGGTTTTGATCGCCTCGCCAAACGGGGCGGGCGTTGGCATCGGCAGGCCCATATGCGCAGCCATCTCAGGTTCCGCCGTCAACCACTTGTCCATCTGCCCATTGGACAGCTTGGACAATTCCCACGTCGCGCCCCCGTCATCTGACCGCCAGACGCCCGCGCCATGCCAATCGCCGCCGCCTGCCGCCCAAAGCGTGCCCGTGTCAGGATCGCCAATCGCGTGGTTGATCGGCCAACCGCCGCAGAGGGGGCCGCTGACCTCCCACGTTTTGCGTCCGTCGGTGGAAGTCAGGACAAACAGCCCCTTGGTGGTGCCCGCAAGCACCCGTACCGCCCCTGCCATCTGCCCCTCCCGGACTTGCACATCGCAGTCAGGGTATCACAGCTTTTGAATGTGTCATTCGGTTTGCGCCGACATATCGGCAGGCTTCAGCCATTGGGCAGCAGGTAATCCGCGCCCGTGCTTTCGGCCATGATCAGGCGGCCATTGGGCAGGTCGTTGCCATCCAGCTTCCACGCGATCTCATCTTCGGTCAGGTTGTAATGCTGCCAGCGCGCGGTGAGACGGGCGCGCAGCACGGGTTCCGGCACATCGACCAGCACCGCCACATCGAACAGCGGGCGCAGCCGCGTCCACGGCACGCGGTTCAACAGCAGGTAATTCCCCTCGACCACGATCACGGGGGTTGAGGCTGGGATCAACCGCGCCCCGGCGCGAGCAATCTCAATCGAGCGATCAAAGACCGGGACGGCGACGAAATCCTCATCCGCCACGCGCAGGCGGCTGATCGTGTGGAAAAGCCCGCCGACATCAAAGGTATCCGGCGCGCCTTTGGTAGGGCGCAGACCTGCGGGGACGAGGTAGAGGTCATCGTAATGATAGCCGTCCATCGGCAGAACGGCGGCAAGGCCCGGTTGGCTGGCGTTCAGACTATCCACCAACGCCTCGGCCTGGGTGGATTTGCCGGACCCCGGTGCGCCTGCGATGGCCGCGATCACCCGCCCCCCTGCCGCCGCACGTTTTGTCAGCAACTCGGCCAATCCGGCGATATCAATCTGCGGCGTCATCCTGTCCCCCGTTTTGCAGCAAAGCTAACCGCTTGGCGCGTGACCCTCAACCAAGTTGCGAAGTCCCCACCAAGGCCGCCGCCGAGTCGCGCACCAGCGCCGCCACCCCTTCCAACTGCCGCGCGAGGGGGCTGGACCGCCGCCACACCATCCCGATGGTCCGCCGCGGCTTTACCCCCGCGAACCGCGCGACAGAGACAGCGGCAGAGCGGGTTTCCACCCCCACCGCCATGTCGGGGATCAGGGTCACGCCAATCCCCGCCCCAACCATCTGCACCAAGGTGGACAGCGAACTGCCGTCCAGCAGCTCTCGTGGGGCGGCAGAGCCCATCCGGCAAAAGGACAGCGCTTGGTCGCGGAAGCAATGCCCCTCTTCCAGCAGCAAAAGCCTCATCTCGCGCAGGCGGTCCGGGCTTGGCACAGGTTGGTCTGCGTCGGCCAAGGGCCGCACCAGCACGAATTCTTCGGAAAACAGCGCCACCTCGGTCAGCGCGGGCTCTGACACCGGCAGCGCCACGATGGCCGTATCCAGCCGCCCCGCCTGCAATTCCACCAACAGGCGCGGCGTCACGGTTTCGCGGATGTGAAGATCGAGGTCCGTGTTAGCGGCCGTCAAGCGCCCGATCAAATCCGGCAAAAGATAAGGCGCGACCGTCGGGATCACCCCGATCCGCAGCCGCCCCACCAGCCGATCCTGCCCCGCGCGGGCGATGTCGCCCAACTCCTCGACCGCGCGCAGGATGTCATGGATGCGGGGCGCAAGGCTTTCGCCATATCCCGTCAGCCGCACTGCCCGCGCGTCACGCTCAAACAACGCGCCGCCAAGGGTCTGCTCCATCTCACGAATCTGCATCGACAGGGCGGGCTGCGAGATGGCGCAAACCTCTGCCGCGCGACCGAAATGGCCGTGGCGGGTCAGCGCTTCAAAATACCGCATTTGCTTTAGGGTCAGGTTTATCATAACCTGATCTTATCATCGCAATCAGAAAATCCAACTTAATCTAATCGCCGCGACCTGTTATCCCCGTCGCAGCGAAGCGGGCCGACTCGGGGCCCTTGGCATTGTTCGGAGGACATCATGGACGGAAATAGCGTGGGCAAATGCCCCGTCATGCACGGCGTTGCGAAAAACGCGATCCACAGCGGCCGGTCGAACAAGGATTGGTGGCCCAACCAGTTGAACCTGCGGATTCTGCATCAGAACACCGCCCTGTCGAACCCGCTGCCGGATTTTGACTATCCGCAGGCGTTCGAAAAGATCGACTACACTGCGCTGAAGGCCGACCTGACCGCGCTGATGACCGACAGTCAGGAGTGGTGGCCCGCCGATTGGGGTCACTATGGCCCGCTGTTCGTGCGCATGGCATGGCATTCGGCAGGCACCTATCGCACCGGCGACGGTCGTGGGGGCGCAGGCACCGGACAACAGCGCTTTGCGCCGCTGAACTCTTGGCCCGATAACGGCAACCTCGACAAGGCGCGTCGTCTGCTGTGGCCGATCAAGCAGAAATACGGCAACGCCCTGTCTTGGGCCGACCTGATGATCCTTGCCGCCAACGTCGGCATGGAATCCATGGGCTTCAAGACCTTTGGCTTCGGCGGCGGTCGCACCGATGTGTGGGAACCCGAAGAAGACGTCTATTGGGGCGCGGAAACCGAATGGCTGGCCACCAGCGACAAGCCGAACAGCCGCTATTCGGGGGACCGCGATCTGGCCAACCCGCTTGCTGCCGTGCAAATGGGCCTGATCTACGTCAACCCCGAAGGCCCGGATGGCAACCCCGATCCGGTCGCAAGCGGTCGTGACATCCGCGAAACCTTTGGCCGTATGGCGATGAATGACGAAGAGACCGTCGCTCTGGTTGCGGGGGGTCACACCTTCGGCAAGGCGCATGGCAATGGCCCGGCCTCTGCCGTCGGGGCAGAACCCGAAGGCGCGCCGATGCAGGCCATGGGACTGGGCTGGCTGTCCAGCCACGGCACGGGCAAAGGCTATGACACCATCACCTCCGGCATTGAGGGCGCGTGGAAACCCAACCCCACCACATGGGACATGGGCTATTTCGACATGCTCTTCGGCTATGAATGGGAACTGGTGAAATCGCCAGCCGGGGCCAAGCAATGGGCTGCGATTGACGTCAAGCCCGAACACATGATCCCGGATGCCCACAACCCGGAAATCAAGCACCGCCCGATGATGACCACCGCCGATCTGGCGATGCGGTTTGATCCGATCTATGGCCCGATTTCCAAGCGCTTCCACGAAAGCCCGGAACTGTTCGCCGATGCTTTCGCCCGCGCGTGGTTCAAGCTGACCCACCGCGACATGGGGCCGAAGGTTCTCTATGTCGGTCCCGAAGTCCCGGCAGAGGATCTGATCTGGCAAGACCCGATCCCCGCCGTCGATCACCCGCTGGTCGATGCCGCCGATATCGCGGCGCTGAAGGCCAAGGTGCTGGCATCCGGCCTTTCCGTGCAGGATCTGGTGCTGGCGGCTTGGGCCTCGGCCTCGACCTTCCGCGGGTCGGACAAGCGCGGCGGGGCCAATGGCGCCCGCGTGCGTCTGGCACCGCAAAACGGGTGGGAGGTCAACGAACCCGCCAAACTGTCCGCCGTGCTGAACGTGCTCGGGGCCATCAAGGCCGAGTTTGACGCCAGCGCCAAGGGCGGCAAGAAAATTTCGCTGGCCGATCTGATCGTGCTGGCGGGGTCGGCGGCGGTTGAGGCTGCGGCCAAGGCAGGCGGTCATGCGGTGGAGGTTCCCTTTACCCCCGGCCGCATGGATGCCAGCCAAGAGCAGACCGATGCCCACAGCTTTGCCCCGTTGGAGCCGGAGGCCGATG
>CALRPK020000007.1:0-14173 GCA_943370015.1 Paracoccus haematequi | reverse complement strand
CATGGTCACGGCCAACACGAACCCCACGAAAGCCCTGCTGTCATGCTGATCCCGCTGGGGGCGCTGGCGCTGGGGGCGGTATTCTCGGGGATGGTGTGGTACAACAGCTTCTTCGGCGAAGAGGCGACGGTTCGTAGCTTCTTCGGTCTGCCCGCTGCTGTGGAGCATAGCGCCGAAGGGGAGGCTGCGACCGAAGCCACCACCGAAGCCGCTCCCGCGACCGAGGCCACCGCGGAGGCCACCACTGAAACCCACGCCGTCGTCACGGGTGAGGCTCCGCAGGGGGCCATATACATCGGTGCGGAAAACCATGTGCTGCATGAGGCGCATCTGGTGCCGAAATGGGTCAAGGTCTCGCCCTTTGTCGCGATGGTGCTGGGCTTCCTGATGGCGTTCCAGTTCTACATCCGCCGTCCCGATCTGCCCGGCAGGCTGGCGACAAGCCAGCGCCCGCTGTACCTGTTCCTGTTGAACAAATGGTACTTTGACGAGCTTTACGATGTGATCTTCGTCCGCACCGCCAAATGGTTGGGCCGCTTCCTGTGGAAGCGCGGGGACGGCGATATCATCGACGGGTCGATCAATGGCATCGCCATGGGGATCATCCCCTTCTTCACCCGCCTCGCTGCGCGCGCGCAGTCGGGCTACCTGTTCCACTACGCCTTTGCCATGGTTCTGGGCATCGCTGCCCTGATCACCTGGATGACGCTCTCGGGGGGCGCGCACTGATGGATAACCTCCTCTCGATCATCACCTTCATCCCGGCGGTCGCGGCGGGCATCCTCGCGCTCTTTGGGCGCGGGCAGGATGCGGCGGCGCAGCGCAATGCCAAATGGTTGGCGCTGTTCGCCACCTCGGCCACGTTCCTTGTGTCGCTCTTCTTGCTGGCGGGGTTCGATCCGGCCAACACCGGCTTCCAGTTCGTCGAAGAATACGACTGGATCATGGGCCTGAACTACAAGATGGGCGTGGACGGGATTTCCGTCCTGTTCGTGATGCTGACGACCTTCCTGATGCCTTTGGTCATCGCGAGCGCGTGGCACGTCGAAACCCGCGTCAAGGAATACATGATCGCCTTCCTGCTGCTGGAATCGCTGATGATCGGCGTGTTCTGCGCGCTGGATCTGATGCTGTTCTATGTGTTCTTTGAGGCGGGCTTGATCCCGATGTTCCTGATCATCGGCATCTGGGGCGGCAAGGAGCGGATCTACGCCTCCTTCAAGTTCTTCCTCTATACCTTCCTCGGCTCGGTCCTGATGCTGGTGGCGATGATCGTCATGTATATGCTGGCGGGCACCACCGATATTCCGACGCTGATGGCCTTCGACTTCCCGCATGCGGATATGAGCCTGCTGGGGTTGCACATCGCGGGTGGCGTGCAGACGCTGCTGTTCTTGGCCTTCTTTGCCAGCTTTGCGGTGAAGATGCCGATGTGGCCGGTGCACACTTGGCTGCCCGATGCCCACGTTCAGGCCCCGACGGCGGGGTCGGTCGTGCTGGCGGCGATCCTCTTGAAGATGGGCGGCTACGGCTTCTTGCGCTTCAGCCTGCCGATGTTCCCGGTTGCGTCGGATATCCTTGCGCCGATGATCTTCTGGCTGTCGGCGATTGCCATCGTCTACACCTCGCTGGTGGCCTTGGCGCAGTCGGATATGAAAAAGCTGATCGCCTATTCGTCGGTGGCGCATATGGGTTACGTCACGATGGGCATCTTTACTGCCAACCAACAGGGCATCGACGGCGCGATCTTCCAGATGCTGAGCCACGGCTTCATCTCTGGCGCGCTGTTCCTCTGTGTGGGCGTGATCTATGACCGCATGCATACGCGCGAGATTGACGCTTACGGCGGCCTTGTGAACCGGATGCCCGCCTATGCGCTGGTGTTCATGTTCTTCACGATGGCCAATGTCGGCCTGCCGGGGACAAGCGGCTTTGTCGGCGAATTCCTGACACTGATGGGCATCTTCCAAGTCAACACCTGGGTCGCGGCCTTTGCCACCTCGGGTGTGATCCTGTCCGCCGCCTATGCGCTGTGGCTCTATCGCCGCGTGGTGATGGGGGAGTTGGTGAAAGAGGCCCTGCGCTCGATCACCGATATGTCGCGGCGCGAGCGGGCGATTTTCGCGCCCCTGATCGCGGCGACGCTGATCCTTGGCGTCTATCCGTCGCTTGTGACCGATATCATCGGGCCTTCGGTGAAGGCCCTGATCACCGACTATCACGCGGCGCTTCCCGCCGCCGATGCCACGCAAGTGGCCCTGAACTGAGGGACGATCCGAGATGACTTCTGCAGATTTCTCACTTGTCCTGCCCGAGGTGGTGTTGGCGCTTTATGCCATGGCCGCGTTGATGTTCGGGGTTTACGGCAGCAAGGACAAACTTGCCCCCGTGATCTCATGGGCCACGGCGGGGTTGTTCGTCGCCATGGCGCTGTGGATCGGCATGGGATCGGGCGAGGGCGGGACCGCCTTTGGCGGCCTGTTCGTCGATGACAGCTTTGCACGCTTTGCCAAGGTCACCATCCTGCTCTCCGCCGCGGCCGTGCTGGTGATGGGCTTGGATTACATGCAGCGCGGCGACATGTTGCGCTTTGAATATCCCGTGCTGGTGACACTGGCCGTGATCGGCATGATGATCATGGTCTCGGCTGGCGATCTGATGACGCTCTATCTAGGGTTGGAACTGCAATCCTTGGCGCTTTACGTCGTCGCCGCCATCCGCCGCGACAGCGTGAAATCGACGGAAGCGGGCCTGAAATACTTCGTCCTTGGCGCGCTGTCGTCGGGTCTGCTGCTTTACGGCGCGTCGCTGACCTATGGTTTCGCCGGAACCACGCAGTTTGACGGCATCCTGTCCACGCTGGATCACGGCGCGCCTTTGGGCCTGCTGTTCGGTCTGGTGTTCCTGCTGTCGGGTCTGGCGTTCAAGGTCTCTGCGGCACCCTTCCACATGTGGACGCCCGATGTGTACGAAGGCGCACCGACCCCGGTGACGGCCTTCTTTGCCACCGCGCCCAAGGTGGCCGCGATGGCGCTGCTGGCGCGGGTGACGCATGACGCCTTTGGCGGCATCACCAGCGATTGGTCGCAGGTTCTGGCGGCGCTGGCCGTGATCTCGATGTTCCTTGGCGCGGTGGCCGCCATCGGGCAGCGCGACATCAAGCGCCTGATGGCCTATTCGTCGATTGCCCATATGGGTTATGCACTGGTCGGCCTCGCCTCGGGCACGGCTGAGGGGGTGCAGGCCATGCTGGTCTATATGGCGATCTACGTGACGATGAACGTGGGCACCTTCGCCTTCATCCTGTCGATGGAGCGTGATGGCCGTCCTGTCTCCGATATCTCGGCCCTGAACCTGCTGTCCAAGCGTGAGCCGCTGAAGGCGCTGGCGGTTCTGGTCTTGATGTTCAGCCTTGCCGGTGTGCCGCCGATGCTGGGCTTCTTCGGGAAGCTTTACGTTCTGCGCGCCGCTGTTGATGCCGGGATGACATGGCTGGCTGTTGCCGGTGCTGTGGCCTCAGTCATCGGAGCCTTCTATTACCTGCGGATCGTGTTCTACATGTATTTCGGCAAGGAAACCGAAGGCGTGGAAATCCGCATGGCCCCGGTGCAATGGACCCTGCTGGTTGGCGTGTCCGTGGTGATGGTGGTCGGGATCGCCAACTTCTTTGGCATCGAACCTGCCGCCGCCGCTGCCGCTCTGTCCCTTGTCAACTGAGGCGATGACAGATTGGCCTGCCGGGGTAGGTCGCGTTGTCCTGCCGACGGTTGACAGCACCAATGCCGAAGCTGCCCGATTGGCCCCGCATGTTGCGGGGCCGGTTTGGGTTTTGGGGCTGGAGCAAACCGCAGGCCGAGGTCGCCGGGCGCGGGCATGGTCCAGCCCGCAGGGCAATTTCTACGGGACCTTGCTGATGTTCCCGCGGGAAGAGCCGTCATCCGTCGCCCTGCGCAGCTTTGCCGCCGCCTTGGCCCTACGCGATGCCTTTGTCGCGCTGACCGGGTTGCCCGATGCCTTCGCGCTGAAATGGCCCAATGACGTGCTGTTGAACGGCGGCAAGGTGGCGGGCATCCTGCTGGAAAGCGCCTCAGGCGCGGGCGGGATTGCGCATCTGTCCATCGGGATTGGCGTCAACCTGATCTCTGCCCCCGATCCATCGCTGGTGGAACCCGGCGCTGTGCCTCCGGTGTCGTTGTTGTCGGAAACCGGCCTGCGCGTGACGCCTGATTGGTTCTTGAACGCCCTCGCCCCCGCCTATGCGCGCTGGGAAGAGACGTTCACCACCCAAGGCTTCGCCCCCCTGCGCGCGGAATGGCTGGCCCATGCCGCGCGGTTGGGCCAAGTGATCCGCGCCCGCACCGGAACGGCGGAACGCTCCGGCATATTCGACACCATCGACGCCACTGGCGCGCTGATCCTGCGCGACGGGCAGGGCACGGTCGCCATCCCGGCGGCTGAGGTCTTTTTCTAACGGGGGATGCCCATGCTTCTCGCCATCGACTGCGGCAATACCAACACCGTGTTTTCCATCTGGGACGGGGAGCGATTCATCGCGACATGGCGCATCGCCACGGATCACAAACGCACGGCGGATGAGTATTTCGTTTGGCTGTCGTCGCTGATGATGATGCGTAAGGTTGAGGCGACGATTACCGACGCCATCATCTCCAGCACCGTGCCGCGCGTGGTGTTCAACCTGCGCGTCCTCTGCAACCGTTACTTTGATTGCCGCCCATTGGTGGTGGGCAAACCGGAATGCGCGCTGCCCGTGCTGCCGCGCGTGGATCAGGGCACGACCGTCGGGCCGGACCGTCTGGTCAATACCGTGGGCGCGCATGACCGGCATGGCGGCGATCTGGTGGTGGTGGATTTCGGCACCGCCACGACCTTTGACGTGGTCGACAGCGACGGGGCCTACATCGGCGGTGTCATCGCGCCGGGCGTGAACCTGAGCCTTGAGGCGCTGCATATGGCCGCCGCCGCCCTGCCGCATGTCGATATCAGCCGCCCCGCGCGGGCAATTGGCACGAATACGGTGGCCTGTATGCAATCGGGCGTGTATTGGGGCTATATCGGTCTTGTCGAAGGCATTGTCCGCGAAGTCCGGCGCGAACGCGACCGCCCGATGAAGGTGATTGCGACGGGGGGCCTCGCGTCCCTTTTCGCGCAGGATACAGAACTATTTCATAGCGTCGAAGATGACCTGACCATGCATGGTCTGGTCCTTATTCATCGTCACAACAAGGAACTGGAAAGCGCATGAGTTCGAACCGGCTGGTCTATCTTCCCCTCGGCGGCGCCGGGGAGATCGGCATGAACTGTTACGTCTATGGCTATGGTCCGGCTGGCAAAGAGCGGCTGATCGTGGTCGATCTGGGCGTGACCTTCCCCGACATGGACACGACGCCCGGCGTCGATCTGATCCTCCCCGATATCTCGTGGCTGGCGGATAAGCTGGACCGGGTTGAGGCGATTTTCATCACCCACGCGCATGAGGATCACATCGGCGCCTTGGGGCATCTGTGGCCCAAGCTGCAAAAGCCGGTCTATGCCCGCCGCTTTACCGCCACCTTGGGGCGGCTGAAATTCGAAGAGCAGGGCCTGCCGGTGGACATGATCCGCACCGTGGCCTCGCGCCCCGAAACCGTTGAGGCGGGGCCGTTCAAGGTGCAATTCGTGCCCGTCAGCCATTCCATCCCGGAAAGTGCCGCACTGGTCATCGACACGCCCGCAGGTCGGATCGTCCATTCCGGTGACTTCAAGCTGGATCGGTCGCCCGGTGTGGGCGAGCCGTGGGATGACGCGCATTTCACCGGGATTGCAGCGGAACGCCCGGTCAAGGCGTTGATGTGCGATTCGACCAACGTCTTTTCGCTGCATGCGGGCCGCTCTGAGGCGTCGATCAAGGAACCCATCCGCGAATTGGTGTCCAAAGCCAGCGGGATGGTGGTTGCGACCACCTTCGCGTCGAACGTCGCCCGTCTGAAGACGCTGGCCGAAGCCGCCCGCGCGGCGGATCGGTCGGTCTGTCTCTTGGGCCGCGCAATGCGGCGGATGGTGGCGGCGGCGCAGGAATCGGGCGTGCTGACCAACTTCCCGCCGACCGTCTCGCCCGAAGATGCGCTGGAATTGCCGCGTCAGAACCTGATGCTGCTGGTCACCGGCAGCCAAGGCGAACGCCGGGCCGCCAGCGCACAACTGGCGCGCGGCAAGTATCTGGGGCTCGAGGTGAAGGCAGGCGATCTGTTCCTCTTCTCGTCGAAAACCATTCCGGGCAATGAGCGTGAGGTGCTGCGCATCGTCAACGCGCTGTCGGAAAAAGATGTGACGGTTCAGGATGATGGCGGCGGTCTTTACCACGTTTCAGGCCATGCCAACCGCCCCGATCTGGAACATGTCCACCGCCTCTTGCTGCCGGACATGCTGATCCCGATGCATGGTGAACACCGTCACCTGCGCGAACATGCCCGCATCGGGCGCGAGGCGGGGATCATCTCCAGCATCGTCACCAATGGCACGATGGTTGACCTGACCGGTGAGTCCCCCGTGGTGGTGGACCGGATCGAGACGGGCCGCGTTTACCTCGATGGCACGGCGCTGGTCGGCGCGATGGATGGCGTGATCCGTGACCGTATCCGCATGGCGCTGAACGGCCATGTCATGGTGACGGTGATCTTGGACGAAGAGAACGACACGCTGGGCGATGCTTGGGTGGAAGTTTCTGGCCTTGCCGAAACGGGCCGCACGGGCGCGCTGGCTGAGGTGCTGGAGACTGACCTGAACGAATTCCTCGCCGCAGCGCCTGCCAAACTGTTGCGCGACGATGACAAGCTGGACGAGGCGATGCGCCGGATCGTGCGTCAGGTCGCGATGGAAGAGATCGGCAAGAAGCCAGAAGTGACTGTGGTGGTAAGCCGTTTGATGTCGGAATAACCCGTCCCAGTCGGAGAAACGAAAAAGGCCGGAAGCGATGCTTCCGGCCTTTTGCTTTATCTGGCTGCGATCATGCCTCGGCAGAGTTCAGGACAGGCTCATCCTCGATGTCCTCGACCTTGGGCTCAGGCAGTTTGAAGCTGCGCAGGATGAAGTCCGGCACATGGTCGCCCATGCCGACCACTGGCGTGTCGCGGCGGTCGTCGCGGCCATAGCGACGATCATCACGCGGGCGGTCATCGCGGGGACGATCCTCACGCGGGCGTTCATCGCGCGAGCGGTCACGGCGGTCGTCGCTGCGCGGACGCTCTTCGCGGCGGTCACTGGTGTTGCGATCAGCTTGGCGGTCTTCGCGCGGCCGATCTTCACGGACACGCTCTTCGCGGACGGGGCGGGGGGCTTCGACAACTTCGGCCACCTCGACGGCGACCACGTCAACGGCTGCCGCTTCCTTGTCCTCACGCCGGGGGCGGTTGTCGTCGCGGCGGTCACGGCCAGACGAGCGGCCCCGATCCCGACCCGACTCACGTCCAGACTCCCGGCCCGATTTCGGCCCACGGTCGCTTTGCGGACGGTCCGACCCTTCGGCGGCCAAATCCAAACCTTCCGGCACCGCTCCGCGCGGGATGGCTTGTTTCACAAGGCTTTCGATCTGGGTGATGTATTTGTCATCCGACGGCACGGCCAGCGTATAAGCCTTGCCCAGACGCCCGGCACGACCGGTGCGGCCGATGCGGTGGACGTAATCTTCCGGGTGAGTGGGGACGTCGAAGTTGAACACATGGCTGACCGCCGGAATGTCCAGACCCCGCGCCGCCACGTCAGAGGCGACCAGCAGGTGCAAAGACCCATCGCGGAAGCCGTCCAGCGTCTTGGTGCGCACCGACTGTTCCAGATCGCCATGGATCGGGGCCGCGTTGAAGCCATGCGATTTCAGCGACTTTGCGACCACATCCACATCCATCTTGCGATTGCAGAAGATGATGGCGTTGGTGCAGCCCTCACCCTCGGCCCGGATCAGGGCGCGCAGAAGGGCACGCTTTTCGGTAAAGCTGCGATCCTTGCGCGAGGGCGTGAACTGCACAAGCTGCTGTTCGATGGTGGCAGAGGTGGAATTCTGCCGCGCCACTTCGATCTTGGCCGGGTTGGTCAGGAAGGTCGAGGTGATGCGCTCAATCTCAGGCGCCATGGTGGCGCTGTAGAACATGGTCTGACGGCTGAAAGGCGTCAGTTGGAAGATGCGTTCGATATCGGGGATGAACCCCATGTCGAGCATGCGGTCAGCCTCGTCCACCACCATGATCTGCACGCCGGTCAACAAGAGCTTGCCGCGTTCGAAATGGTCCAGCAGGCGGCCCGGCGTGGCGATCAGCACGTCAACACCACGGTCGATCAGCTTGTCCTGTTCACCAAAGGACACGCCGCCAATCAGCAGCGCCTTCGTCAACTTGGTGTGTTTGGCGTAAACGTCAAAATTCTCGGCCACTTGGGCGGCGAGTTCGCGGGTCGGTGCCAGCACCAGACTGCGCGGCATCCGTGCGCGGGCACGACCTTGGCCCAGCAGGGTGATCATCGGCAGGGTGAAGCTGGCGGTCTTGCCGGTGCCGGTCTGGGCGATGCCCAAGACGTCGCGGCCTTTCAGCGCCTCAGGGATGGCCTGTTCCTGAATAGGGGTCGGGGTTTCATAGCCCGCCTCAGCGATGGCCTGAAGTACGCGCGGATCGAGCGCGAGATCGGAAAACTTGGTCATGAGCGTCCTTGAACACTGCGGGATCGGCCCGCAAGGGGGTTTGGGACGCGATGTTTCCGGGCGCCCCGGCGTCAGATGCCCACACACAAAGGCGCAAACAACGCCTTGGCGGTTATCCCAAAAGGGCGGCGGGGTCAAGGTCGCGCTTCATCAGCGATCCCGGATGCGCAGATTTGCTGTTTGCGTTGACAGCAAAGGAAAGCGCGCGTTACCCAATATGTGCAAGGTGTTTTTGGTTTCTTTTCATGAATGGTGACTTGCCCGCTGCCGCTGCTGCCGAGGGTCCGGGGGATGTCATGTCCCCGTCGGTGACCGATGTGCCGAATGTGCCGCGCAGCCCGGACCGGGACAGGGAGCCATCTCACGCACCCGCGGGCATACCTGTTCTTGCCGCAGACACCCCGCCCGCACCGGTGGCAGAAAGCACGAGCACGGCTGCAACACCTGCGCTTGACCCTGTCGCCGTGGCGGCGATGGCCGTCCCCGCCGCTGCGGATACGCCCGCCGTCGGTGCTTTGCCCGCAGCACCGGGGCAGGCGGGGCCGGGGCTTTTGTATTACGCGGTCTATCTGCCCACGCCCTCTGGTGCGCCGGGCGGCATGCCGCTGTTCTTGCCGGCCGGGGGGCTTGGCGCGCCACTGCCTGCTGGTGCCCCGTCCGGGGTCTACGCCCCTCCTACCTATCCCCCTTCGCCCCCCCCGGTCGCACCGCCAAGCGCACCCTCTGCCGCCGCCGCGCAGGCGCATAACCAGAAGCTGCTGGTCACCGGCATCATCGCGGCGGTCTTCGTCGTGCACCTGCCGTGGCTGGTCTATCTTTTCGCCGTGCATGCTTGCTGGGGCACCTTTCTTGAAAGCTGCTACAGCGCGGCAAGCATCAGTGCCGAAGACCTCGCCGATCCCTTTGCCGAGGCGGTGGGCGCGCCGATGCTGTTCGCCCGCGTGGTGTTTTTGATGCTGCGGGTGCAGGCGGTGCTGGCGGGCGATTGGGGGCAATTCAGTCAGGCGATGCAAGTATCGACCGGGGCAGGGTCGTTCATCCTGACTCGTATCGTCGCGGCCAATGGGTTGGTCGCCGAAGGGCGGCTGCGCATCTGGCTGTTGGCGGCAAGCTGCGCCTTCGCCTTTGGCCTGCTGTTCTGGGCCGAACTGCATCTCTTGGGCGATCAGGTCTATCCTGAACTCGGGGCGCAGACGGTGCTGGCCTATATCGACCAGAACCTGCCCGTTGATTTCCTTGCCTATTCCAACGTCGAGGCCAGCCTGAAGGGCTATCTGCAATTCCTGCGGCTGGCCGATGCCCTGATCCTCGGCGCGGCGCTTGCCATGCCGACCACAAGAAAGAGTGCCTGATGCTGCCTGTGTATTGCCGTGCCCTTTGCCTTGCCCTTGGTCTGTTGGCCGCGCCGTTGCAGGCGGGGGCGGATGTGACGCTGCGCCTGTCGATGGGTTATCTGGATGCGGCGGCGGGTGCGGTCACCACGCTGCCGACTGTCACCGTCACCGACCTGCTGGGCGATCAGCCCCTGCAGGCCAGCGTGGCCCCGGATGCGGCGGATGCGTCCCGTCAGGTGGCGACGGTCACGTTGCCGGAAAGCCTGTTCTCTGGCCCCTATGCCCGGTTGCGGGTGGCGGTGGCCGATCTGCGCCTGCCCCCCGGTGACAGCCAAAGCGCCGAGGATATCCGCTTTGCCTTTGAACTGGTGCTGCGCCGAGACCTGCTGCCCGAGGCGATTGATCTGCCCGTGCCGGTCGTCACCTCGTCGCGCAAGGGGGCGATGAAGGCCTATATGGACCTGCCCCAGATTGCCGAGGAATTGCCCGCGCGGTTCTTCCTCGCCCAGCAGTGGATGTCGCTCTATCAGGCCGATCCGGGCAGTGTGGCGGCCTCGCCGCAGAGTTTCGCGCTGCAACGGCTGATTTCGCGGGCGATTGCCGACTTTGCCATTCGCATGGCAGATATGGACCCCGGTGCCGTGCTGATCCTGCCCGCCGAGGAATTGCGCGACACGCTGGCGCTCTATTGGGACGGCCAGCCGGATGGCCGCGCGATCCACCTGCGCGCCTATGCCGATGCGCGCACGATCCTGTGGCTGGATTTGGGCCGGACCGAGGATCTGCTCAGCACCGCGCGGCGCGGCGGCACCCCGGCCCCCGCCGCCTGTGCCGAGGCGCGGGCGCTCTTGGCCTTTTTCGACACCCACCGCCCGGATGAGGCCGAGGCGGGCAAAGTTGACAGCATGTTCCCAAATCCTGGCACCCTGACCGGCTACCTTTCAGGCCGCCGCACCGACCTGACGGTCAGCTGCGCGCGGTTCAGTTTGTGACGGGCTACCAGTTCGGGCGGTCCTGATCGGCAAAGAGCGTTGGCCGCCAGCCTGCGGCCATGACCCGGACCATGGGTTCTGGGGTCAGCACGGTGACTGTCCCCGTCTGGCGGGGCAGGGGCGCGCCATAGCCTTCGGGCGCATAGGGCAATAGTTCGGCGTCACACAGCAGATGCGGCCTGCCGTTCCACAGGATGAAACATCCCATGGGCAGGAGTGTCGCTTCGGCCTGATGGCGGCGGGGCTGGCGGGTGGCGGGGTCAAGCCGCGCGGCGAGCAGGATGGCATCCATCTCGGCGGCGCTGGCCAGCGCGCCGAAGGCCCGCGCCCAAGCCGCACGGAAGTCGTTGTAAACCGCGCGGCGGCACTCGGCGCAGGGGCGGTGACCCGTAGCGCAGGCGACGGCCTCATCGTGGAAAAACAATGGCGTGTAGCGTCCGGGCCGGTCTTGCGGCACCGCCCCGCGCCCCGGTTTTTCGCGCAAAGTGCAGGTGATCCAAAGCTTGCCCCGATGCTTGCGCCGGATGACGCCCGCGTCGTCATGCAGGCAACCACGATTGCCCATAAAGGCCCCGCGTGCCGGTCCGGGCAGGAAAGCCCCATCCGGTTGCACGCGGTTGGCGCGGATCACACCATCATTTCCTTCGTCGCGGTCAGCTTCAATTCGGGGTGGTCGCGTTCGATCCGGTCGATGTCCCATTTCAGGCGGGTCAGGTAGACGAGGTCTCCGTCGCTGTCATAGGCGATGTGGCCTTTGTTGATGTTCACAAAGGTCTCCACCGCCGCTTTGGCCCCGTTCACCCAGCGGGCAGAGGTGAAGTGTGACGGTTCAAACCGCACGGGCAGGGAGTATTCCTGTTCGATCCGGCTGGCGAGCACCTCAAACTGCAAGGCCCCCACGACGCCCACGATGTAGCCCGATCCGATCATCGGCTTGAACACCTTGGCGGCACCCTCTTCGGCGAATTGGGTCAGCGCCTTTTCCAGATGCTTGGCCTTCATCGGGTCCATCGCGCGGACCGATTGCAAAAGCTCCGGCGCGAAAGACGGGATGCCGGTGAAACGCAGCGCCTCACCTTCGGTCAGGGCGTCGCCGATGCGGAGTTGGCCGTGGTTCGGGATGCCGATGATATCGCCCGCCCAAGCCTCTTCGGCCAATTCGCGATCGGCGGCGAGGAACATCACCGGGTTGGCAATCGCCATCGGTTTCTTCGACCGCACATGCAAGAGCTTCATCCCGCGCTCAAAATGCCCGGAGGCGAGGCGCACAAAGGCCACGCGGTCACGGTGCTTGGCGTCCATATTCGCCTGCACCTTGAACACGAAACCCGTCACCGTCTTTTCGTCGGCACCGATCTGGCGTTCCGCCGCCTTTTGCGGCTGTGGCTCAGGGCCATATTCACCCATGCCGTCCATCAATTCCTTGACGCCAAAGGAGTTGATGGCAGAGCCAAACCAGATCGGCGTCATAGAGCCGTTTAGGAACGCCTCACGGTCAAATGCGGGCAAGAGTTGCCGCGCCATGTCGATCTCTTCGCGGAATTTGGCCAGCAGATCGGCGGGCACATGCTGGGCCAGTTTCGGATCATCCAAGCCGCTGATCTGGATCGATTCCGCCACCCGATTGCGGTCGGCGCGGTCCATGATGTCCAGCCGGTCGTGCAGGATGTCATAGGCCCCCACGAAATCGCGGCCCATGCCGATGGGCCAGCTTGCAGGGGTGACGTCGATGGCGAGGTTTTCCTGAATCTCGTCGATGATCTCAAAAGTGTCGCGGGATTCGCGGTCCATCTTGTTGCAGAAGGTCAGGATCGGCAGGTCGCGCAGGCGGCAGACCTCGAACAGTTTCTGCGTCTGGGATTCCACGCCCTTGGCCCCGTCGATCACCATGATCGCAGCATCCACTGCCGTCAGGGTGCGATAGGTGTCCTCGGAAAAGTCGCTGTGGCCGGGGGTGTCGACCAGATTGAAGCGATACTGGCGGTAGTCGAATGACATGGCCGAGGCGCTGACGGAAATGCCGCGTTCCTGTTCCATCTTCATGAAGTCCGAGCGCGTGCGCCGCGCCTCGCCCTTGGCGCGGACTTGGCCTGCCATCTGGATGGCACCCCCGAACAGCAGGAACTTTTCGGTGAGCGTGGTTTTTCCGGCGTCGGGGTGCGAGATGATCGCAAAGGTCCGGCGGCGGGCGATTTCGGGCGGAAGGGTGGGGCGATTGTCCAACATGGCGCGGCTTTAGCCCAAACTGCGCCAAGCGTCCACTGGTTGCGGGGGGCTTTGGGGCGGGTTAGCCTTTGGGCGCAGGAAAAAGGAGCGCATGACATGGATCTGGGAATTCGCGGCAAGACGGCGCTGGTCTGCGCCTCATCCAAGGGCCTTGGGCGGGGATGTGCTGAAGCACTGGCCGAGGCGGGGGTGAACCTGATCCTGAACGCGCGCGGGGCCGAGGCGCTGGAAGCGACAGCGCAGGCGATCCGGGATCGGTTTGGCGTGACGGTGGTGACGGTGGCGACGGATGTCACAACGGAGGCAGGCCGCGCGCAGGTGCTGGCGGCGGCAGAGGGGGTGGATATCCTCGTGACCAACGCGGGCGGCCCGCCGCCGGGCATCTGGTCGGACTGGACGCGGGATGATTTCATCCGGGCGCTGGACGCCAATATGCTGACCCCCATCGCGCTGATGAAAGCGCTGCTTCCGGGGATGATCGCCAAGGGCTGGGGGCGGGTGGTCAATATCACCAGCCAATCGGTGAAAGCGCCCATCCCGCAGCTGGGCCTGTCGAATTCGGCCCGCGCTGGCTTGACCGGCTATGTCGGCGGCACCTCGCGCCAAGTGGCGCCGCATGGGGTGACGATCAACAATCTGCTGCCCGGTATTCACGACACCGACCGCGCCGTGGCCTTGGACGGTGGGGTGGTGAAAGCCGAAGGGATCACGATGGAGGAAGCCCGCGCCAAACGCGCTGCAGGCATCCCCGCGCGGCGCTATGGCACGGCAGCAGAATTCGGCGCGGCTTGCGCGTTCCTGTGTTCGCAACAGGCCGGGTTCATCGTGGGGCAGAACATCCTGCTCGACGGTGGGGCGACCAACGCCACGCTGTAAGGACGTTGACCCGGCGGACGGTGATCTGAAGGACAGGCGCGTGCCGCGCCTGACGCTGGTGA
>CALRPK020000006.1:0-15211 GCA_943370015.1 Paracoccus haematequi | reverse complement strand
CGGCAAGGCAACCGGAACGGCGTTGGCGCCGGTGCGGTCTTTGATCATGCGGATGCAGTTGAAGAAGTCAGCGCCGGTCTTGTCCATCTTGTTGACGAACACGATGCGCGGAACCTTGTAGCGGTCAGCCTGACGCCACACGGTTTCCGTCTGCGGTTCCACTCCAGCGTTGCCGTCCAGAAGCACCACGGCACCGTCGAGCACGGCCAGCGAACGTTCAACTTCGATGGTGAAGTCGACGTGGCCGGGGGTGTCGATGATGTTGAAGCGGTACTTCGTGGCCTTGTCGCCAAGACCAGCGTTGGAATCAACCTGACGGTTCCAGAAGGTGGTCGTGGCAGCCGAGGTGATCGTGATGCCGCGCTCTTGTTCTTGTTCCATCCAGTCCATGGTGGCGGCGCCGTCATGGACTTCGCCGATCTTGTGGGACTTTCCGGTGTAGTAAAGGATACGCTCGGACGTCGTGGTTTTGCCCGCGTCGATGTGGGCAATGATCCCGAAGTTCCGGTAGCGTTCCAGCGGATAATCGCGTGCCATGTTGGCCCCTTACCAGCGGTAGTGGCTGAACGCTTTGTTCGCGTCGGCCATCTTGTGGGTGTCTTCGCGCTTCTTCACAGCCGTGCCACGGTTGTTCACCGCGTCCGAGAGTTCAGCGGCCAGACGTTCTTCCATGGTGTTCTCGTTGCGCTTGCGCGCAGCGGTGATCAGCCAACGGATCGCCAGCGCCTCACGGCGCTCGGTCCGGACTTCAACCGGGACTTGGTAGGTCGCACCACCGACGCGGCGCGAACGCACTTCGACGGAGGGTTTCACATTGTCCAGCGCTTCATGGAAAGCTTGGATCGGTTCGCGCTTCAGACGGGTCTGAACGCGTTCCAGAGCGCCATAAACGATGCCTTCAGCGACGGATTTTTTGCCGTCCAGCATGAGGTTGTTCATGAACTTGGTCAGAACCCGATCACCATACTTGGCGTCGGGCAGAATTTCGCGCTTTTCAGCGGCGTGACGACGGGACATCTCTTATCTCCTCACTTCGGACGCTTGGCGCCGTACTTCGAACGACGCTGACGACGATCTTTCACGCCCTGGGTATCCAGAACGCCGCGGAGGATGTGGTAACGCACGCCCGGAAGGTCTTTGATACGGCCGCCACGGATCAGAACCACGGAGTGTTCCTGAAGGTTGTGCTTTTCACCGGGGATGTAGCAGATCACTTCGAAGCTGTTGGTCAGACGCACCTTGGCGACTTTCCGCATAGCCGAGTTCGGCTTCTTCGGAGTGGTGGTGTAGACGCGCGTGCAAACGCCGCGCTTCTGGGGGCAAGATTCCAAGTGCTGCGACTTGGACTTGCGTACGTTGGGCTCCCGCGGTTTGCGGATGAGCTGCTGGATAGTCGGCATTCACGTTCCTCGTGTTGCGTTCTGTCAATACTCGCACCAAGCCTTGATGCGCCACTTCTCGACAGGCGTCTTGCGCGGATCGCAAAACGCCAAAATCGCATGCGTCCCCATGCGGGGGCGACGCGACGGAATTCCAGAGGATCGGAGCTTTCGCCCGGATCATGACCACTCATTTGTCGACGTCCCGAACCGAAGGCCAAACGGCCGGACAGACCGGGATGGCGGGCGTATAGGGGGAGTCGCCGGGGATGTCAACCTAAGCCCGCCTTGGCTCGGGTCAGATGCGGTCGCGCCCCAGAAGCACGCGGTGAAGCGTGGCCCCCCACCGCAGCAAGGCCCGCCGCGGCCCGTCCCGTTCGATGAACCAGCGATAAAGCTGCACGCCGACCAGCACGGTGAACAGTGCCGCAAGGATCGCATCCGACAGGAAATGCCGACCTGCGCTGATGCGTTGCAGGGCCGCAAGCACGACCAGCACCGGCGCTGCGGTCATCCCCAACGCAAAAGTCAGCCGTGACAGGCGGTCGCGCAGATGCCAGACCACGACCACCATCACGACAGCAAGCGCCGTAGTCCCTGACACCTCACCCGACACGAAGGAGCAATTGCGCAGGCATTGGTCCGTCATATCCCACGGCGGGGTGAATTGCTTTTGCCCCCCGAAGATCGAGGTTTGATAGGGCCGCGCCCTGCCCCAGAATTCCTTCAGCAGCAGGTTCACCACCAACCCCGGACCAACGGCAAAGGTCGCGGCAAAATAGGCCCAATACTGCACGGGCAGGCCCGCCACCGGCTGCGCCCTGATTGCAGCGCGCAGGGTGCCTGCCACCGCCAGCGCAAAGGTCAAAAGGGTCAGGTTCCACAGCGCATCGCGCAGGAATTCAATCACCACGCTGTTGTTGACGGGAAATCGGCTGCCCGACCAGAACAGCATCGACACGGCGGGGTCGATCCACGGAAACAGCGCGAACACGGCAAAGGTCGCGGCAATCAGCCACAGGCAAAGGGCGCGCAGGCGGCGGCTGTCATGCATCCCGGTCCACGACATTCCGCTTTGGCCGTCCCATCTGTTCGCGCCGGTTCCCCAGCCCCATCACCCTTGTGCCCGCCGGACCCGCTGTTCGCGCCACAGGGTGAAAATCCCTGATCCCACAACCAGCGCCGCCCCGGCCAGCGTCAGCGCATCCGGGAAGGTGTCAAACACCAGCCAGCCCAGCACCAGCGCCACCAGAAGCGAGGTATAGCGGAACGGGGCCACGAAACCAAGGTCGCCCACCCGCATCACCATCACGACGTAGTTATATCCCACCACCAAGGATGCCGCCGCCCCTGCCAGCAGCGCCATCTGCCCCGCGCTTGGCATCACCCAGCCCTCGATCAAGGACAGCACCAGCGCCGTAACCGTGACACTGGCCGAGGCGGCAATCGCCACGGTCGACGACGGCACCGCCTTGGTCAATTGCCGGGTCGACAGATCGCGCAGGACCACAAAGGCGACAGAGACCAGCGCCACCAGCGACCAATGGTCAAAGCCCGACGGTCCGGGCCGCACGATCAGCATCACGCCGCCAAAACCAACGCAAATCGCCAGCAACCGCCGCCAGCCGACAGGCTCTTTCAAAAACACCCACGCTGCCAGCGTCACCGCCAAAGGCAAGGATTGCATGATCGCCGACAGGTTCGCCAAGGGCATATGCACCAGCGCGGCAAGAAAGGTCAGGGTGCTCGCCACCTCTCCGATAGAGCGCAGGCCCACCGCCACGGCATCGCGTCGGGGCATGCGGAACCTGATCCCCCCGGTCATGCGCCCGATCAGGATCAGCGGCCCCAAGGTCAGCAATCCTCGCGTCGCGATGGCCTGCCACAAGGGTAGGTGCAGCGTGGAGGTTGCCGCCTTCATCAGACTGTCGTTGATGGTAAAGGCCGCCATCGCGATGGTCATGTAGAGCGCACCGCGCAGATTGTCGGACAGGGGCATTCAGATGTTCCAATGGGCTTTCAGCGCGGCGGCAAAACCGGACAGGTCGATGCCATAGCGGCGTTGCATCAAACCGGGCCAACGTTCAAGGGGCAGCGTTTCCGGTCGGCGTTCTTGGCCGATGGCGCTGTCATTGCCACCATGTGACCCACGCAGGAACATCGCCTCATCCTGAAACGAGATCAAAGGCATATGCCGCCAGATAAGATGGTGCGGATAATCAAGGATCATCCGCGCCGCCATCGGTCTGCTCAGCAGTACAAGCGCCGGGGTCCAAAGCGACGCACGCCGCAGTGTGGGCACAAGAATGCCGTCGGTTTCGGTCAGCAAAACGCCCCGGCAGTAATCCAACGCCATCAGATCGGCGCGGCCATAGACGGGCAGCACTGCCGCCAGATCGGCGCGGATGCGCGCGACGAAATCCACGGCCACCCCGTCATCATCATCCAGCCGGAATTGCGCCAGCACATCCGCTGTGGGATCGACATGGCGGCGCATGGCATCGGCGCAAACCTCGCGATGCGGGCCGGGGGGCGCGAAGTCCAGCACCACCTGCGGCACATCGGCAATCAGCGCCTGCATCTGCGACAGCCACGGCTCGGGGAAATCCTCACCCAACAGGACAATCAGGCGAAAGTCGGGGTCCGTCTGCGCCCGGATCGAGGGCAGCGCGACATGCGAAAACCACAAGAACCGATGCTCCAAACGTTCCGGCGCGTAAAGCATCGCGCGGCGTTCCTCGATGCTGTCATGTTCGACCTGAAACGCACCAAGGCTGGGCACGGAAAAGCGGCACAAGCCCAGCACCTGCACGCGTGGGGCGGCGGTCACGACGGCGGCGGCACGCCTGCGCCTCATCCGCGGAAGCCTTCGTCCATGAAGGGGAAACCCTTGCGCAAGACGGCGGTCAGCTTTGCCTCGCCGATCAGGCGCACTTGGCCCGAGGCCTTGCCCTCACTGTCATTGCCCGCATGGACGGTGCGGATATAGCCGTGCGTTTCGCCCTCGGTCAGGGTGGTGAAGAACATATGGAGCAGGCGATGGTTGCGCCGAAAGATATTCTCGCGGCTTTCCACCGGGGCGCACATCGCCAGACCCACACCCAAGGGCAGCTTTTCGGTGACATCGGTCCAGATTGGCGCGTCGCCGGACAGATCAAGGAAAAGCCCGCGATTGTGGCCGATGCAAAAGCTGGTGCCGGGGTTCACCACCTGCACCATCCCGTCCACCATGCGGCGCAGGCGGGCGATGTGGTGGATGTCCATCGCGTCATCGTCATCCAGCCGAAAGCTGGTCAGATGGCTGCACCCGTCATCGGGCAGGCTGCCAAAGGCCGCCTGCATCGCCGGGTAATGTTGCATCGGCGGCAGTTGCACGATCCGCGCGCCCTCCAGATCGGCAATCCCGGCGCGCAAGCGTTCCATCGCCCATTCGGGAAAACCGTCCCCCACAAGGATCAGCGTTTCAAACCCCCGATCCGATTGCGCTTTCAGCGAGGGCAGCGACAGCGCCTCAAAGAACCGGAACCGGGTTTCAAGCCGTTCCCGGTCATGCAGCATCGCGATTTGCGCCGCGATATCCTCATCCTGCCGGGTGAAACCGGTCAGCGCGGGATAGGAAAAACGGACCAGACCGACGATCCTGTTGCGAAATTCCATCTGCGCGCCCCAACACTGATACTGCATAACCCTAGCAAGACCTGCGCCGTCTTCAATGCGAAAGGGCCGCCGCGTTCCCACGCGACGGCCCTTCCCTGTTCAATCCGTCAGCCGATCAATCGCGGCTGTCGAAATCCACCAGACCCGAGTCCTTGTCACCCAGATCGACGACTTCCATCGGTGCGGCAAGGGCGGCGGCGGTTTCAGCCTCGCTCCGGCGCGCGTCGATGACGTTCTGGTCACGGTCGGCGGCGATCTTCTTGACGCGGCTGGTTGCGCCACCCGTCCCTGCCGGGATCAGGCGACCGACGATCACGTTCTCTTTCAGGCCGACCAGTTTGTCGCGCTTGCCCTGAACCGAAGCCTCGGTCAGCACACGCGTGGTTTCCTGGAAGGACGCGGCAGAGATGAAGGACCGTGTCGACAAGCTGGCCTTGGTGATCCCCAGCAGCACAGGCTCGGCTTTCGCCTCGCGCAGGCCGCGGTTGCGGGCCTTGGCGTTCTCTTCGTCCAGTTCGATCTTTTCGACCTGCTCGCCCTTGAGCAAGGTCGTGTCCCCGGATTCCAGAACTTCCAGCTTTTGCAGCATCTGGCGAACGATCACCTCGATGTGCTTGTCGTTGATCTTCACCCCTTGCAGACGGTAAACGTCCTGCACTTCGTCGATCATGTAGTTCGCCAGCGCTTCGACACCCATGATACGCAGGATGTCATGCGGCGCCGGGTTGCCGTCCATGATGTAGTCACCCTTCTGGACGAAATCACCTTCCTGAACCGGAATGTGCTTGCCCTTGGGGATCATGTATTCGACGGCCTGCAACGTCTCATCCACCGGTTCAACGGTGATGCGGCGCTTGTTCTTGTAGTCCTTGCCGAAGCGGACGTAGCCATCCATCTCCGCGATGATCGCGTGATCTTTCGGGCGACGGGCTTCGAACAATTCCGCCACGCGGGGAAGACCCCCGGTGATGTCCTTGGTCCGGGCCCCTTCGCGCGGGATACGGGCGATCACGTCGCCGGGGCGCACGTCCTGCTGGTCTTCGACCGACAGAACCGCGTCCACCGACATCGGATAGATGATCGGGTTGCCGTTTTCGGCACGCACCGGTTCCCCCGTTTCCGGGTTCATGACGATGATTTCCGGCTTCAGTTCGTTGCCCTTGGGCGCGGAACGCCAGTCGGACACGATCTTTTGCGTCATGCCGGTCGCATCGTCAGTGTCTTCGCGCACCGAGATGCCCGAGATCAGGTCCACGAACCGCACCTTACCGCCCTTTTCGGCGATGATCGGCAGGGTATAGGGGTCCCATTCGAACAGTTTGGTGCCACGCTTGACCGCTTGGCCGTCCTTGGCGTGAACCTTGGCGCCATAGCTGACCTTGTGAACCGCGCGGTCCTGACCGGCCTCGTCCACGATGACGATCGACATGTTCCGGCCGACAACGATCTGTTCGCCATTGGCGTTGGACAGAAGGTTGGCGTTGCGGAACTCGATCTTGCCCTCTTGGCTCGATTCAAGGAAGGACTGCTGGCCGCCCTGCGCGATGCCGCCGATGTGGAAGGTCCGCATCGTCAGCTGCGTGCCGGGTTCACCGATGGATTGGGCGGCGATGATGCCGACCGCTTCACCGATGTTGACCAGCGTGCCGCGGGCAAGGTCACGGCCATAGCAGGCCGCGCAAACACCCTCTTCCGCTTCGCAGGTCAGCGGGCTGCGGATGCGGGTGACCTGCACCTGCGCCGCGTCGATGGCATCGGCCCGGCGTTCGTCGATCAACTCGCCGCGCGCCACGATCACCTCATCGGTGCCGGGGACGAGGATATCGTCCGCCGCCACACGGCCCAGCACACGTTCGGCCAAGGACTGCACGACTTCACCGTCATTGACCGCGGCTTCTGCCGTGATCGCACGTTCGGTGCCGCAATCGTTGGAGCGCACGATGCAGTCCTGCGCCACGTCCACCAGACGCCGCGTCAGATAGCCCGAGTTCGCGGTTTTCAGCGCGGTGTCGGCCAGACCCTTACGGGCACCGTGGGTCGAGTTGAAGTATTCAAGAACGGTCAGACCTTCCTTGAAGTTCGAGATGATCGGCGTTTCGATGATCTCACCCGACGGCTTGGCCATCAGGCCGCGCATCCCGCCAAGCTGCTTCATCTGTGCCGGCGAACCACGCGCCCCGGAGTGGGACATCATGTAGACCGAGTTCGGCTCTTTCTCGGCACCGGCGTCGTCGTACCGGACTGCCGAGATTTCGGCCATCATCTCGCCCGCCACCTTGTCCGAGCACTTGGACCAAGCGTCGACCACCTTGTTGTACTTTTCGCCCTGCGTGATCAGGCCGTCCATGTACTGCTGTTCGAATTCCTTCACCTGATCGCGGACTTCGTTGACGATGGTCCACTTGGTGTCGGGGATCAGCATGTCGTCCTTGCCGAAGGAAATCCCGGCCTTGAACGCCTCACGGAAGCCCAGACCCATGATCTGGTCACAGAAGATCACCGACTCTTTCTGACCGCAGTAGCGGTAAACGGTGTCGATGACAGCCTGAACGTCTTTCTTACGCAGCAGACGGTTGGCCAGCTCAAACGGCGCTTTCGCGTTCAAGGGCAAGAGGTTGCCCAGACGCAGACGACCGGGGGTCGTCTTGTAGCGCTTCCAGACTTCGTTGCCCTCTTCGTCGATCTGCTTGATCCGCGCGGTGATCGAGGCGTGCAGGTGCACGGCCCCGGCGGCCAAAGCATGTTCAACTTCGGTGACATCGGCGAATGCCATGCCTTCACCGACCATGCCCTTGCGTTCCATGGTGGTGTAATACAGGCCCAGCACCATGTCCTGCGACGGCACGATAATCGGCGCGCCGTTGGCGGGCGACAACACGTTGTTCGTGGACATCATCAGAACGCGCGCTTCCAACTGGGCCTCAAGGCTCAGCGGAACGTGGACAGCCATCTGGTCACCGTCGAAGTCGGCGTTAAAGGCCGAGCAGACCAGCGGGTGCAGCTGGATCGCCTTGCCTTCGATCAGGATCGGCTCAAACGCCTGAATCCCCAGACGGTGCAGCGTCGGTGCGCGGTTCAGCAGAACCGGGTGTTCGCGGATCACTTCGTCAAGGATATCCCAAACCTCGGGACGTTCTTTTTCAACCAGCTTTTTCGCCTGCTTGACGGTCGAAGAAAGGCCCTTCGCCTCAAGCCGCGAATAGATGAACGGCTTGAACAGTTCGAGCGCCATCTTCTTGGGCAGACCGCACTGGTGCAGTTTCAGTTCCGGCCCGGTCACGATGACCGAACGGCCCGAAAAGTCCACGCGCTTGCCCAGAAGGTTCTGACGGAAGCGGCCCTGCTTGCCCTTCAGCATGTCGGACAGCGATTTCAGCGGGCGCTTGTTGGTCCCGGTGATCACGCGGCCGCGACGGCCGTTGTCAAACAGTGCGTCCACGGCTTCTTGCAACATGCGCTTTTCGTTGCGCACGATGATATCGGGCGCGCGCAGTTCGATCAGACGCTTCAGACGGTTGTTGCGGTTGATGACGCGACGATAAAGGTCGTTCAGGTCAGAGGTCGCAAAGCGGCCCCCATCCAGCGGCACCAGCGGGCGCAGTTCCGGCGGGATCACCGGCAGAACCGTCAGCACCATCCACTCCGGGCGGTTGCCGGATTCGAGGAAGGATTCAACGATCTTCAGACGCTTGATGATCTTCTTCGGCTTCAACTCGCCGGTGGCTTCTTTCAGTTCCTCGCGCAGGGTTTCTGCGGTCTGGTCCAGATCAATCGCCGCCAGCATTTCGCGGATCGCCTCAGCGCCGATATTGGCGGTGAAGGCGTCAGCGCCGAACTGGTCCTGCGCGTCGAGGAACTCTTCCTCGGTCATCAACTGGCCATAGGTCAGGTCGGTCAGACCCGGCTCAATGACGACATAGTTTTCGAAGTAAAGGATGCGTTCCAGATCCCGCAGCGTCATGTCGAGCATCAGACCGATGCGCGACGGCAGCGATTTCAGGAACCAGATGTGGGCGACGGGCGCGGCCAGTTCGATATGGCCCATCCGCTCGCGGCGCACCTTTTGCAAGGTGACTTCCACGCCGCATTTTTCGCAGACAACGCCGCGATATTTCATGCGCTTGTATTTGCCGCAGAGGCATTCGTAATCCTTGATCGGGCCAAAGATACGCGCGCAGAACAGACCGTCACGTTCCGGCTTGAACGTGCGATAGTTGATGGTCTCCGGCTTTTTGATCTCACCAAACGACCACGACAGGATCCGCTCGGGCGAGGCCAAGCTGATCTTGATTTCATCGAAGGTCTTGATCGGCGCAACCGGGTTAAACGGGTTGGTCGAGAGTTCCTGGTTCATTTCCAATTCCCTAGAATGAGGGCTGCGGGGAAGGACAGGTGCGCGCGAACGCGCACCTTTGGGATTTCATGGCTGGCGGCGCAATCACGCCGCCCGCCGTCGAAAGCCCTCACTCCTCCTCCGCATCCAGGAGTTCCATGTTGAGGCCGAGGCCACGGACCTCTTTGACAAGGACGTTGAACGATTCCGGCACGCCGGCTTCGAAGTTGTCCTCACCCTTGACGATCGACTCATAGACCTTGGTCCGGCCTGCCACGTCATCCGATTTCACCGTCAGCATTTCCTGCAAGGTGTAGGCGGCGCCGTAGGCTTCCAGTGCCCAAACTTCCATCTCGCCGAGACGCTGACCACCGAACTGCGCCTTACCACCCAGCGGTTGCTGCGTGACCAGCGAGTACGGCCCGGTCGAACGGGCGTGCAGTTTGTCGTCGACCAAGTGGTGCAGTTTCAGCATGTACTTCACACCGACGGTGACCTTGCGGGCGAATTGCTCACCCGAACGGCCATCGAACACCACCGACTGGCCGGACTGGTCAAAGCCCGCCCGACGCAGCGCGTCATTCACGTCCGCCTCTTTCGCGCCGTCAAATACCGGCGTGGCGATCGGAACGCCCTTGGTGACGTTGCCCGCCAGTTCCAAGAGATCGTCTTCGTCACGCTCTGCGAAAGCGGCGTCATAGGTTTCGTCGCCGTAGGCCAGACGCATCGCCTCACGCACCGGGGTCAGGTCGCCCGAACGACGATACTCTTTCAGAGCCTCGTCGATGTGCAGGCCCAGACCGCGCGCGGCCCAGCCCATGTGGGTTTCCAGAATCTGACCGACGTTCATACGCGACGGCACACCCAGCGGGTTCAGCACGAGATCGACTGGCGTGCCATCCGCAAGGAAGGGCATGTCTTCGATCGGCACGACCTTCGAGATCACGCCCTTGTTGCCGTGACGACCGGCCATCTTGTCGCCCGGCTGCAGCTTGCGCTTCACCGCGACGAACACTTTGACCATCTTCATCACGCCGGGGGGCAGATCGTCGCCGCGACGGACCTTTTCGACCTTATCCTCAAAGCGATGCTCAAGCGCGCGCTTCTGGGCTTCGAATTGGTCATGCAGGGCTTCGACGTCCTTGGCTTCGGCTTCTTCGCCAAGCGCCAACTGCCACCACTGGCCACGCGACAGCGTGCCCAAGAGTTCGTCGTCGATGACCGACCCGGACTTGATGCCCTTCGGCCCCTTGATCGCGACCTTGCCTTTGATCAGCGTTTTCAAGCGGGAATAGATGTTCCGCTCAAGAATTGCCAATTCGTCGTCACGGTCGCGGGCCAGACGTTCGACCTCTTCGCGTTCGATCTGCAGGGCGCGTTCGTCCTTGTCCACGCCATGACGGTTGAACACACGCACTTCGACGATGGTGCCGTAAGCCCCCGGCGGCAGACGTAGCGAGGTGTCGCGCACGTCGGATGCCTTTTCACCGAAGATGGCGCGCAGAAGTTTTTCTTCCGGCGTCATCGGCGATTCACCCTTGGGCGTGATCTTGCCCACGAGGATATCGCCCGGCTGCACTTCGGCACCGATATACACGATGCCCGCTTCGTCCAGATTGCGGAGGGCTTCTTCGCCCACGTTCGGGATGTCACGGGTGATCTCTTCCGGCCCCAGCTTCGTGTCACGCGCCGCGACTTCGTATTCTTCGATGTGGATCGAGGTGAACACGTCATCGCGCAGAATGCGTTCCGAAATCAGGATCGAGTCTTCGTAGTTGTAACCATTCCACGGCATGAACGCGACGATCACGTTCCGGCCAAGGGCCAATTCGCCCATGTCGGTGCAGGGACCGTCGGCAATCACTTCGCCGCGATAGACCGAGTCACCCACCTTCACCAGCGGACGCTGGTTGATGCAGGACGACTGGTTCGACCGTTTGAACTTGCGCAGACGGTAGATGTCCACGCCCGGCTCACCCGGTTCCATCATTTCCGTCGCGCGGACAACGATACGGGTCGCGTCGACCTGATCGATGATCCCTGCCCGGCGTGCCATGATCGCAGCGCCGGAGTCGCGGGCCACCACAGCCTCAATCCCCGTGCCCACGAAGGGCGCGTCCGATTGCAACAGCGGCACGGCCTGACGCTGCATGTTCGACCCCATCAGCGCGCGGTTGGCGTCGTCATTTTCCAAGAAGGGAATGAGCGAGGCCGCAACCGACACCAATTGCTTGGGCGACACGTCGATCAGGTCGATGGCATCCGGCGGGTTCAGCATGAATTCCCCGGCCTTACGGCTGGAGATCAGATCATCCTGGAACTTGCCTTCGCCGTCCTGCGCCGCGTTGGCCTGCGCCACGGTGTGACGCATTTCCTCGGTCGCGGACATATAGACCACGTCATCGGTCACCTTCCCGTCGATCACCTTGCGGTACGGGGTTTCGATGAAGCCGTATTTGTTGACGCGGGCGAAG
This sequence comes from Paracoccus haematequi, assembly GCA_943370015.1. Lineage (GTDB taxonomy): Bacteria > Pseudomonadota > Alphaproteobacteria > Rhodobacterales > Rhodobacteraceae > Paragemmobacter > Paragemmobacter haematequi_A. Next base: position 3,368 of record CALRPK020000006.1, on the reverse strand, counting down.
GTTGCGAGCGAGTTGATCAGACCGATGTTCTGACCTTCGGGCGTTTCAATCGGGCACATCCGGCCATAGTGGGTCGGGTGAACGTCGCGCACTTCAAAGCCTGCGCGTTCGCGGGTCAGACCGCCCGGCCCAAGAGCCGACAGACGGCGCTTGTGCGTCACTTCGGACAGCGGGTTGGTTTGGTCCATGAACTGCGACAGCTGGCTGGAGCCGAAGAATTCACGCACCGCCGCCGCCGCCGGTTTGGCGTTGATCAGGTCTTGCGGCATGATCGTGTCGATTTCGACCGAGGACATGCGTTCCTTGATCGCGCGTTCCATGCGCAGCAGACCGACGCGGTACTGGTTTTCCATCAATTCGCCGACCGAACGAACACGGCGGTTGCCGAGGTGGTCGATGTCGTCGATTTCGCCCTTGCCGTCGCGCAGTTCGGTCAGCGCCTTGATGCACGAGATGATGTCTTCACGGTCGAGCGTGCGCTGGGTGTCGGGCTTGCCCAAGTCCAGACGCATGTTCATCTTGACCCGGCCCACGGCGGACAGATCGTAACGCTCGGAGTCAAAGAACAGCGCGTCAAACAGCGACGACGCGGCTTCGACAGTCGGCGGTTCGCCCGGACGCATGACGCGGTAGATATCCATGAGCGCGGTATCGCGGCCCATGTTCTTGTCAGCCGCCATGGTGTTGCGGATGTAGGGACCGACGTTGATATTGTCGATGTCCAGCACCGGAAGTTCGGTGATGCCCTGATCCAGCAGAACCTTCAGGCTTCCGCCCTTCACTTCGCCGTCACGGTCGTAATCCATGGTCAGCTCGTCGCCGGCTTCGACCCAGATTTCGCCCGTCTCTTCGTTGATGATATCCTTGGCGACATAGCGGCCAACGATATGGTCGAACGGCACCAGAAGTTCGGTGACGGAGCCTTCGTCTTTCCACTTCTTGACCATGCGCGGCGTGGCCTTTTCGCCCGCCTTCAGGATCACTTCGCCCGTGGCGGCATCGACCAGATCATAGGTCGGACGCGTGCCGGAGACGCGGTTCGGGAAGAACTTGGTCACCCAGCCCTTGTTCTTCACATGCTTGAACATCACGGTGTCATAGTAGGAATCCATGATCCCTTCCTGATCCATGCCAAGGGCATAAAGCAGGGTGGTCACCGGCAGTTTGCGGCGACGGTCGATGCGCGCGAACACGATGTCCTTGGCGTCGAATTCAAAGTCCAGCCACGACCCGCGATAGGGAATGATCCGGCAGGCAAACAGCAGCTTGCCCGACGAATGGGTCTTGCCCTTGTCGTGGTCGAAGAACACGCCCGGAGAGCGGTGCATCTGGCTGACGATCACGCGTTCGGTGCCGTTCACGATGAACGTGCCGTTCGGGGTCATCAGGGGCATGTCGCCCATGTAGACGTCTTGCTCTTTGATGTCCTTGACCGACCGTGCCCCGGTGGTTTCGTCGACATCAAACACGATCAGACGCAGCGTCACCTTCAGGGGTGCCGCATAGGTCAGATCGCGCTGCATGCATTCGTCAACGTCATACTTCGGCTTTTCCAGTTCGTATTTCACGAACTCCAGAACCGCAGTCTCGTTGAAGTCCTTGATCGGGAACACCGATTGGAACGTGCCCTGAATCCCTTCGCCGTCAGACGGCTTCAGCCCGTCACCGGACCGCAGGAACAGGTCGTAAGAGGATTTCTGAACCTCAATGAGGTTCGGCATCTCAAGGACTTCACGGATCTTGCCATAGTAGCGGCGGATGCGTTTCTGGCCAACGTAAGCTTGCGCCATGCTCGTCGTCACCTTTTTCTCGTGTCGCAGGGGCGTCTCCGTCGGGGCCACGGAAGCGCCACTTGGCGATAAGGGTGCTAAGGTTCCATTCATGCCCCCCGTCCCACCGGAAAGCTCCCGAACCTTGAACCACGCCTTGAAAGCAGCACCGCGCGGATGCGGCTTTCAAGACAGGTTCGGCTGGGCCAGGGAAATCCCCGACCCAGCCTAAAAGTTTATCGTTCGGATGCGAAACGCATCCTGTGCGATTACTTCAGTTCAACCTTGGCGCCAGCGGCTTCCAGGGTCTTCTTGAAGCCTTCGGCGTCAGCTTTCGAGACGCCTTCCTTCACTTTGCCACCGGCTTCGACCAGGTCCTTGGCTTCTTTCAGACCCAGACCGGTGATCGTGCGGACTTCCTTGATCACGTTGATCTTGTTCGGGCCGGCTTCGGTCAGCACGACGTCGAATTCGGTCTTTTCTTCCACTGCTTCCGCAGCAGCAGCCGGAGCAGCAGCCATCATGACGGCGCCACCAGCGGCCGGCTCGATGCCATACTTGTCCTTCAGGATGTTCTTCAGTTCGACAGCCTGAAGAAGGGTCAGACCCACGATGTCTTCGGCGAGTTTGTTCAGATCAGCCATTTTGCTCATTCCGTTCGATTAAGATGGTTCCAACGCAGTGGGGGTCAACCCACGCGGGTGAAGATCAGGCGGCTGCCTTTTCCTCGATGGTTGTCAGGATGCTCGCGATGTTCGAAGCAGGCGCGCCAATCGCACCAGCGATGTTCGAAGCCGGAGCGCCAATGCAGCCGACGATCTGAGCGATAAGCTCTTCACGCGACGGCATCGAGGCCACGGTTTTAACACCGGCCGGGTCGAGAACCTCACTGCCCATAGCCCCGCCAAGGATGACGAACTTGTCGTTCGTCTTGGCATAGGCCTCAGAGACCTTGGCCGCAGCCACAGGGTCTTCTGAATAGGCAAGCATGGTCATGCCCGAAAGGATACCCGCCATCTTGGCCGACGGTTTCCCTTCCAGGGCGATCTTGGCGAGCGTGTTCTTGGCAACGCGAACGGACCCACCTACTTCGCGCATTTTGGCGCGCAGGTCCTGCATCTGTTTAACCGTCATTCCCGCGTAGTGGGCGACCACTACAACGCCAGAGCTTGCGAAGATCTGGCCGAGTTCCTCGACCACTTTCTCTTTCTGGGCTCTATCCACAGTTTCACTCCAAGGTTGGGGGTTTCCCCCCGGCTCATGTAAGCTGGTCCGAAAACCAGCATTCGGGTCCGTTTCAGGGTTCCGAGAGCCAAGACCACCGGAAGGGTGGTGATTGTTCCGTTCCCCATCTCAGGCAGGACAATTAAGGGGTTACCCCCACCCGCCGTCTCGGACAGGACAGGGCCGATTGCGCGGCCCCGTCATCCATTGGCCCCGAAAGGCCGCAGGAATTCTCAGTTGGCGGTTGCCGAGGACAGGTCCACCGACACGCCCGGTCCCATCGTCGACGACAACGAAACCTTGCGCAGGTAGGCACCCTTGGCACCGGTCGGCTTGGCGCGCGACACCGCATCGACACAGGCGCGGATGTTTTGC
>CALRPK020000005.1:0-15504 GCA_943370015.1 Paracoccus haematequi | reverse complement strand
GGGCTTTTTCGGCGCGAATGACTTTGAGATCACGCTGCGCCTGCGCGGCACCCAAGGCGACAAAAGCTATGGCGAGGTGTTCCGCATCCACAACACACTGGTTGTCACCTTGACGCAGCGCGGGCTGCTAGAGGTGACCTTCATCACATCTGGCGCCGCAGCCCTTCGGATCAGATCGCGGGCGCGGGTCATAATGGGATCGGATTGGCACGACCTGATGCTGCGCTATTCGGCGACGGACGGCACATTGACGGCCTTGGTCGACGGGCAAGAAGTGGCCAGCGGCACGACCTTTGGCCGGATCAAACCGATGGAGTATTGGGGGCTGAGCCTTGGCAACCCCTTTGGCAAGAAGAAATCCTTTGATGGCGAGTTGGCGTCGCTGGTGCTGCGCAGCAATATCGAAACCAACGGCTTGGGGAATTAGGGGCAAAGGCGCAGATGACGGCAGGCAGTCTGTCCGGCACGCGCCGGACCTTTACCCCCCCCGCCAAGGCGGACAAACCGATCCGCACCATCGGCGGGCTGAAATGGCCGGTGGCGCTGTATCTGTTGTGCCTGATCGTGCCCATCGGATTTAACGCCGGGTCGCTGGCGATGACCTCGCTGCGGTTGTTGCTCTTGGTCATGATCGTGCCGATCACGCTGCGCCTGATCATGGGCTATTACGGGCGCATCCTGCTGACGGATGTGCTGTTCTTTGCCCATATCGGTTGGGCGGGTCTGGCGCTGGCCATCAACAACCCCGATCAGGTGGTGCAGCAATTCGGCTCTGTCGGGATGGAGTTCATCGGCGGCTATGCCATTGGTCGCGCCTATATCCGGGGGCCCGAGGATTTGACCGCGCTGGCGCGGTGGCTGGTGATCAGCGTGCTGATCCTGTTCCCCTTCGCCATTCTGGAAACCCTGTCCGGCCATGCGTTGATCGTGGAAACCATCCGCAAGCTTCCGGGCCTGACATCGGTCGTGCCCGTCGCGGCAGAGCCGCGCATGGGGCTGGAACGGGTGCAAGCCGTCTTTGCCCATCCGATCCACTTTGGTCTCTTCTGCGCCGTGGTCATGTCCTTGGCCTTTGTCGGGCTGAAGGGACGGCTGAACCTGCCTTTCCGCTGGGGGGCCAGCGCGGTGGTCGGCATGTCCGGCTTTTTGGCCCTGTCATCGGGCGCGTTGCTGGCGATCCTGCTGCAATTGGCGCTCTTTGCATGGTCCACGGTCTTTGACCGCATCCGCTGGCGCTGGTGGCTACTGTTGGGGGTCTTTGCGGTGCTTTACGTCGCGATTGACCTGTTGTCGAACCGCACCCCCCTGCGCGTGTTCATGAGCTATGCCACCTTTTCCGCCCATACCGCCTATTGGCGGTCGATCATCTTTGAATGGGGGATGGTGAACGTCTGGAAGCACCCGCTGTTCGGCATCGGCCTGAACGATTGGGAGCGGCCCTATTTCATGTATTCCGGCAGTATGGACAATTTCTGGCTGGTGATGGCGGTGCGCTATGGCATCCCGGCCTTTTTGCTGCTGGTCTTTGGCTATGCGTGGTCGCTGATCGTGATCATGGCGCGGGATTTCACGACCGATCCCGTGCTCACACAGTTCCGCCGGGCCTGGGTGTTCACCTTCCTTGGCCTGTCCTTCACGCTCTGCACCGTGCATATCTGGGCCAATATCTATTCCTTCTGTTTCTTCATGTATGGCGCAGGCATGTGGCTGGTCGAGGCTGTCCCTGCCAGTACCGCACCCGCCCCGAGCGCCGCCCCGACGACCGAGCGGATCGTCCATCGCCGCAGCGGTGCCCCTGTGCCCAAAGCCAGCAATCAAGCGGTCGCGCCCCTGCGGCAGCGGGCTGTCGATGCGCCCGTCCCATCCCATCGGCAGCGGGCAAAGGATGCGCCTGTCACGCCGCAGGACCTACCCGCGGACGCGCCCCCGGTGGCTGATGCCCCGCGCCCCGCCGCCACCTACACCCGTTTCGCGCATCAGCGGCACAATCGGGCCAACCGCCCGCTTCCACCGCCGCGCAGCCCCCGTTCAGGACCAACGCGATGACCCAAACGCCCCCTGCCCCCGCCACGACACCGCGTCTGGGCGTCGTGATCGTGACCTATGGCGCGGCGGATGTGATCGCCGATTGCCTTGAGACGCTGTTTGCATCCGAGCGGGTCGCGCTGTCGGTGGTGGTGGTGGACAATGCCTCGCCCGACCGGACCGAGGCTGTCGTGCGCGACTGGCAGGCGGGTCGCATTGCCCCGGCCACCATGCCCTTTGCCACGGGCCAGACCCGACGCCCGGCTGAACTTGCTGACAAGCCACAGGCCACCGAAGGGCATCATCTGGCGCTGATCCAGACCGGGGCCAACCTCGGTTTTGCGGCGGCCGTGAACATCGGTCTTTCAGCACTGTCCACCCTGCCAGCGTTGGACCGTTTCTGGGTGTTGAACCCCGACAGCGCCGTGCCGCCTGCCACCGCCGCCGCCTTTGCCTGCCATCCGGCACCGCAAGGGGGCTTTGGCATGATCGGGGGGCGGGTGCTTTACTTCGACCGGCCAGAGGTAATCCAGATCGACGGCGGGGTGATCGACTGGCGCACCGGCGTCACGCGCAACGTCAACCAGTTCGGCCCCGCCAATGCCCCGCCGCCAGATCCCGCCGCCATGGATTTCATCACCGGGGCCAGCATGGTGGTCTCACGCGATTTCCTGAACCGCGCCGGACCGATGCCCGAAGACTACTTCCTGTATTACGAAGAGGTGGACTGGGCCCTGCAACGCGGCAACCTGCCTTTGGTCTATTGTCCCGCGGGCGTGGTCTATCACCGCGCAGGCAGTGCCATCGGATCACCCGCGCCGGGACGCAAAGCCTCGCCCTTTTCAACCTATTTCAAGCACCGCGGGCGGATGCGATTCCTGCGCCGCAACCGACCTGCGGCCTTGGCAGGCGGCTGGGCCTTTGGTCTGGCAAAGATCGGGCAGCTTTTGCTGCAAGGTGACCGGGCGGCCGCCATGGCCCTTTTGCGCGGTATGGCCGGGGCCCGCCCCCCCGCAGCGGTGCAGGCCCGCCTGCCCGACGCGTTCCTCCGATGATCAGACCGATTCGGCGCAGGACAGCGCGGCTTGTCCCCATGGGCGGTGGTTTTGCTGTAAGAAAGGCCTGCAACTGCCCAAAACTGCACAGCTTTCGTCCCTATTTGTGACACATTCGCACTGTTTAAGCATGTCTGAAGGTCGGTAACACGGATGAAGGGACAATAAGGTTAGACTCATGGGTGAGAACGTGCTTTTTGGAAACAGTGCGATTTTCGGTCCCATGGGGTGCAGTATGCGTAACCTTGTTTTGGCTGCTGGGCTTATCTTGGCGGTTTCCCCGGCTTCGGCTGCGGTGATCCGCAACGGCAGCTTCGAAACCCAAACCTCGACCCAGGTGAACGGGTCGGCCCTCCTGTCCTCGGGCAGCAAGGCGATCAAGTTCTGGACGGTCGGGACCGGCAACGTCGACCTGATCTCCAGCTACTGGAACGCCTCGGCCGGGTCGAACAGCGTTGATCTGAACGGCACGACGGCAGGTTCCCTCTCGACCAACATCTTCGGTCTGACCATCGGGCGGATTTACAACGCCATGTTCGACATGGCGGCCAATCCCTTCGGCGGCACCCGGACCAAGCAGATTCAGGCCAGTGTCACCAGCGCTGGCGCGCTACGCCCGCCCAAGACCTTCTCGGCAGTGCAGGCACAGAATACCTCGGCTTTGAACTGGTCCACCATGGTTTTCCGCTTTACCGCATCAGCCCCAACGCAGTTGTTGACGTTCCGCTCAACCAGCACCTCTGCCTTCGGCGCGGCCATCGACAATGTCCGCATCGCCGTGCAGCCGGTGCCGCTGCCGGCCACAGCACCTTTGGCGCTTCTTGGTCTGGCGGGTCTGGCATTCTTCCGTCGTCGCAAAACGGCATAACGTGCCCGCGATAGTGGATTTCCAATAAAGGCCCTCTTGCACCAGCAAGAGGGCTTTTTGCTACGCCGCAGCCCAGATTATGCCGTGCAATTCCCTTGATCCATCCTTGCCGCCGCCGCATTCACAGCGCCTAAGTGCCACCAAGGAACGGGAATTCATCGGGAAGACGTGGCACGGCGGGCAGATTGACACCGCGCGGCCCCTGTCTTCCAAGGGGTCATCATGCGGAGATTTGTATTCGCTGCCATGCTCGCGTCCACCGTCTCGCCGGCATCATCGGCGCGGATCGTGAATGACAGCTTTGAGCAATCGACACCGGTCCCTGCCTCGGGGCGCGTCACGCTGGCGACAGGCACCCCAAACCTGCCCGGATGGATGATTACTGCCGGTGACATCGACCTCGTCTCGACCTATTGGAACGCCTCAAGCGGCGGCCGCAGCATCGACCTGAGCGGAACAAAGCGTGGCACCATCTCGACGACTGTTTACGGCACGATTATCGGCCGCAACTACGATGTCCGGTTTGATATGGCCGCAAACCCCGAGGGACAGCCGAACGCCAAGGTGATCCGCGTCAGCGCCGGGCTGGACAGTGCAAACTTCACGCGCGCTCGCGCGAATGGCAGCCGGTCAGCAATGAACTGGGCGACGATGCTGTTCACCTTCACCTCGACCGCCGTGGACCAATTGCTCACCTTTCGGGCTGTGAATGGCGCGGAGTCCGGTGCCGCAATCGACAACGTGCAGGTCACGCTGCAACCAGTCCCCTTGCCCGCCACGGCACCGCTTGTGGCACTGGGTGTGGCCGCCCTCGCCCTCCTGCGCCGCCGCAAGACCGCAACAGCAGTCTGACCAAAGACCGGGCTGTAGATAGGGCATATGGCTGCGCGCCAAGCTGATACGACGCCAGAGCATCATCGATTAACTATATGTTTTAATTCACTATATTTGGTATGGAAAATCAGGGTGGGGCAAAAGCGTGCACATTGGGACCATATCCATGCACACCGTAGCGAACGCCCCAAACAAAAAGGGCCCACAGTGGGGCCCCTTGCTTCTGCACGATGTTCTCCTGATTACGGGGAAAGAGCCCCCTTCGGTTTGGCGGAGCCCTTTTTCTTCGTTTTCTCGATCATCTCCCACATTTTCGCCTGATCGAAGTTGTCTTGATAGTCTGGCAACGTGAACGGTGAGTAGCCCTTCGCGAAGCCGGAAATCTCCGAGAATGCCTCTGAAAAATGATCGATCGTGCAGATTTTGTTCGGGGTGCGTGCAGCAAGGCAGAACGTCTCGATCAGAAGTTCGATCGCCAAGCCCCACCGAAGACACGCTGCAAAAGCCAATCGCTGCAGAAAATCTTGGGTCGCGAGGTCCTCAATCTCCAGACCTGCTTTATCAGCATAGCTGAACAAAAGATGAACAAGCTCTTCCTTGTCCTCTGGTCGCGACAGGTCGATCCCGTCGAAGCTCACGATCCTGAGCAGCCGGTCGAGTTGCTCTTCCTTCTTGATCTGGGTCGCAAGGACGGGGATCCCGGAAAAAATCAGCATCAAGGGCCAGTCACGGTCCTTGAGGAGCGATTTGAAGCTGTCGAGAATTTTCTGATTGGTTGCGGAGTCGGCGGCCGTGAAGACGTGTTGGCATTCGTCGAAATGAATGCCAATCACGCCCTGAAGCTCGGCATATTTCCGGACCTTCGACCAGATTTCCGCTTGGGAATTGTGTCCCCGAAGTGGGTAACCCAATTCATCAAGTATGACGACGCCGAGATCCTTCCAAGTGACCTTGCCGGACAGGAGACAGGAAATGATCTTACCGGGGCGCCCATCCGGCATGATGGTGGTTCCGTCGTTGAATGCCTTCAAGATCATTTCGATCTCGGTCGATTTGCCCTGACGGGAGTCCCCGATAACGATGATACCCCGTGCCTCAAACACACCTCCGATAGAGGCCTTAGTGTAATAGTCGGTGGCACACCAAGTCATAGCGTCGCTGAGCCTCTTAGACCGGCTGAAAGGGAACCGGGCCTCCACAAGCGGTTTGCGGACATCGACGACGGATTTGTCGATAAAGGACATTACTTCAGTTCCTTCAGATTCTTTGGCCGAACCAGTTTTTCGGACTGCCTCGCAGGCTTATCCTCACCCATCGGCGGGTGTGCGATTTCAACCGGACGGGTCGATGGCAAGTGGGCATCAGAACCAGTCGGTCCGCCCATCGGATCGGTGACCTCTCGGGCCGCCTCCACGGGAGTGGCATTTGCCACACCTTCGATTACAGAGGCCCCGCCCCCGATCGCGAACACCCCAGCTCCCGGCACCAGATCTGTGAGCGCATGAGGCGCAGTTGTCCCAGGAAGCATCGAGCTGCCAATATAGCGGGCGCCTGCGAACACGGCCTTTGCCAACGTCTTGCACTCTTCAAAGGTGGTGTAACTGCGGGGCAGATCATGCTCGACCGCGATTGAGGAAATTTCGGCGAAACGCCGGGCTTTAACCTCCATCAAGCGATCATGATAAATTTCGGTGGCGGCAGGATCCTCCCGCCGATATGCGGCCATGAGTTGCAGAACCTCACCCAACGTCATGTCCGCGAAGACCGTCATCTGCAGGTAGACCTCGATCGGATCTGTATGTCCGGGCAAAACAACTGTCGCTATGTTGAGATCATCGGGGTCCACGAATACTTTCACCTTTCCCGTAAAGAATTTTTCATCACGAAGCCTTTGCAGACTTTCGGAATTGAACCAGATGCCACTGAAGACGCGAACACCCTCGTCGGAAGGAGTGGCACTGACCTCCCAGCCAAGGTGAATTCGCCGAAGGTTCGGATCCGGCACCTTCACAGCACCCCGCGTCCTGTTGATCTCTTGGTAAACATCCCAAGGCCGACGGCCGCCCATGCCTACACCGTAGTGCCGTTCAAACGGATACTCATCGACCAGATAGCGGGTAATCATCCCATAGAGAGTTTCAACATCGACCACGCCGTTCCGGATAGCGTCATACCCTGGGAGTTCACCGGGCCGCCGCCCCGTATATCCGGGCATAAGCTTGAAAACGCGGGACTCTAGCGTTCCGAAGAAACGCTCATCATGCGCGCGGTCTTCCGGAGAAGATGTCCTGGTGTTACCATTGAATGTCCCGAGGCCCATCAAAGAGCCGATCACCTTAGCATTACGAAGGCCGGTCCCGTTGTCGTTGCGCAAATAACTAATTCCGCAGCCAAATGCCGCTTCGCGCGTGCAGCCGTAGCGTTGCTGCTCCCGGATCTTGTCGCGGGTCGCCATGCGCAAGAGGGCAAGGGTCGCCTCTGCATTGGGATTCTCAGTGATGATCCAGGCAAGCGGCATCCGGCTCGCAACGTCATGCAAAATAATGATATGCAGCCTTTTGCGGACGTATTCATCTGCAGCCTCGAGTAACGTCCTCTTGTCCTCAGACAGCGCGCTCCACAGACCTGCTTTCTTCGCAGAGATCACCATGGAAATCTTTTGCTCATCCATGCCGCACAGCTCGCCAACGCAAAGCGCTCGGACATCTGTGCTTCCCCGCCCTCTCTTCCTGCGAGCCTCCCGTTTCCCCTCGGTCGCGATCAGATATTCAGTGGGTGTGATGAGCGTATTCCTATGCTGGCGAAGCGTCTTCGCAGCAGGCGTGACAAGGTCCGGCAGCTCATTCAGCCGCCGAACCCGGTTCTCTTCATTGATCAGGGTCTGCAAATATCCATGGACGTTTGCGACGCTGGTTATCTTCGTATCTAGCCCGATCTTCTCCCATGCTTCGGTCATGAATTCACGGATGCGTTGGCACAAGCGCGGGTTCCTGTTTCCACGCTTATGTTGAAGAGGAACCAAGGCATCTTCGGCGCTTTCGCCCGGACCCAGAGCCTTGTAACGCTGATAATGCTCGTTGATTGTCCGCCCCTTGTAGAGGATACGTTCTTTCGACTTTTCGCCGCCACGAGTTGGCCGTATCCGAACACGTTCCCCCAAGAGCAACGCGGTTTGTGTTGCGATGAATTCACGAACTTTTTCACGATCGAGGGCTCGGCCGGAGGGCTTGAATTTCGGATCTTCTTCGCGACGCACCGCGACGTAGATATCCACCGCCTTGCACATCGCATGGTGATACCGCGCAAGCGCTCGCTGTTCGGGGTTCGTCAGGCATTTGGAAGAAGAATATCCCCCGAGGCGTTGCTTGAGGCGATCACCAGTCTCCGCAACAGCTGAGTCGATTTTCGCTCCCGGCAGCTTGAGATGCTCAATCAACCGCTCAAAGGTGACGACTGTTGCGGCACCATCTTCGAGGCCAACCATCGAATAGCCACTTTCGGTCACTCCGGTCACGGCCATCGGCCGGTTCAAGAGAGTGATTTCGGTCCCGGGCAGAAAATTGTAGCGAGGGACAGTGTTCATTCTGCGACCTTGATATGCGAATACTCCCAAAGGACATGATCGAGGTTTGCGCCGATGAGCCCGCGAGCAACCAGACGGTAGCAGGCCTGGAACGCCCGCTTCTGCGAGATCGGCACGTGCGGAAACAGGTCCTTCATAAAGTAAAGGGTCCGCAAGTTCCGGGCGGTTTCCCAGACAATCATGTCAGCTTCGTCATCTTTGACAGACATCCAGTGATACATGCGGAACAGATTTTCCCGCCGCTGACGGGTGTAATCTTTTGCATTGATGACGATCAGATCATCAGCCGCTTCCTTTGGAGTTGCGTCGATGACTGCCTGGATGTCCCGAGCGGTCCGGGGTTTCATCAGACTTTGCTCATTGCGCACAAACACAAGGCGACGATGTCCAGACCGGAACGTCAGCAAGATGTCATGGGTATACTGGCGCGTCTTACCGGCCTCGTCGATGAAGGTCACGGACAAGGGCTGGAAGTTGAGATCAAAGATCTCAGGGTGCATGAGTGCCTGCACCGAGACGGCCGCCTCAGCGGCACTTTCTGCAATGCCGACCTTGGGCACCCAATAATTCGCCGCAGTTTTGTAAGGAATGAACACCTTGTGGCTGGTATTGCTGCGACTGCTCGGATTACGCACCCCGTCGAACGGAAGGACGCCGTAGATGTCGCCAAGATTGATCGCGTCCATCTTCGGGAGCTGCTGAGGGGCATAATGCCAAGCGTTATTATCTTTGACCATTTCAACATGGTCAACGTAGTGCCGTTTCTTTCTGGGCATCTCAGTTACCTACTTGGTAAAATATCTCGATTGCGAATTCGGTGATTGTCATCACTTGGGGCAAGGTGGGGTGTGAATCGCCACACCCTTGCTGCCTTTGCGCAACCTTTTTCCGATGCCGTCAGAACTGGTGATCAAGGCCAACGAGGGGACTGCGAAATACTTGAAAGAAATGGCAGCACAGGCCGCGATTTGGAGTGACTTGAGCTTGGGCATCAATTGGCCTCACGGTTTCCAAAGTCCCGGCCGACATTGGCCGAGACCATTCTCCATGCCGCGCGGAAAGAGGGCCCTGAAACGGTCCCAAACAGTCAATGCGGCAGACGCCCGCCCCATCTGTTGGCGCAGATGAAGCCAGTCGTCGGTTCGGAAGGAGGAAAGGAAACCTTGCCTGGAGGCGCAGACTCTGCTATCCAAGGCTTATTGTCGGTAGGCTCCTATCTGCCTTCCTCGAAGCACCTGATCCGTTGGCGCGGATCGGGTGTTTTACGTTTCAGAGTATCCCCTGTTTGCTCACGCCTCAGGAGGGATCATTACGGCTGCTTGATGATCACGCCGGTTGGGAATTTCCTGGACGAGAGCCTTCGACTCGTGGAGCGCTCTTGAGCCGCGTGGTGGCATGATTGTGGATCGTTCTCCTGGGCATGTCTTCCATTGAATCCCTGCTTGATCAGCAAACGAGGTCGGCGGTAGCAAGTGAAATTGCGTCAATCAAGGGAAAATTTTTGTCCAAGTTTCTGATTATAAAAGCATCCTTTATTTTCCGCAAACCTGTATCGCCTCGTATTAAGATCGTTTCCTTTTCCCAGCCATAGTTTGCACGGGACGGGCATCCGTGACCCACAACTTCTCCGCAAATGCCAGGGCAGCTCAAAAATCCGCGAAACAGGCATAGTTCTTTTGGCTTCCTCTGGGCATAGATCATCTAGGCGCTGAAAACGCCGGCAGTTTTTGTGTGATTGCGCAGTGGCGATTCGCTGAACGCTCAGTCAGTGGGACGCGCAATCAGCTTGGCGAGATCCACCAAAAGCTCGTAGGGAATTTCGTGGGTCGCTTGGTCTCGACGCTTGCTAATTTTCCCCTTTGCACTTGAAAACGCAATCTCGTAGTCAAATATCTGAGAAGAGTCTTTGGACTCCGCGACCCGCACTCTGATATAGGCGGCTGGCCGCCTTGGCATAATCGCAATCTCAACATGCTCGAGTAGCAAGTCATCGGGTCCTGCAAGTTTCTCGAGAATGGCAGCGAATGTATCGCCGAACTTAGCGGCGATCGGCAAATGTAGAAGCAACGGCGTCACTGAGCCGACAGCCGACGCCGGCAGTGCGGTGTCGCCTTTCGGGTGCAGAATCTGCGTCGGGAAAATTGCGGTCGGAAAATCCGAAAGAGGAATTCCACTTTCAGGATCGGAGTCCCAAACTTGCGCCTCCGCCAATTCGAGATCTCCGATTGCCTGCGTCATGTGAGGCGCCTCTTTCGGACCGATGTCGCAAATCAGCGGAATGACGTGGTTGGTCAGATCCCTCGCCTTAAGCTGTGCAGCGCCCGCCCCACGAGGAGATTTGTCGCGCAGACCATGGTCGAGCAGGCGCAAGCCGATATTCTTGACCGCGGCGACCGGGAGTTCGAACTCTTTCGCCAAGTAGATGTATGCTTCGCCGATGGTGGGCATGATCTCCGCTCCTCCTATGCCAATAGTAATAAATTTATTCGCAAAACGAGTCAATCGATAAGTTTAAGCGGATACTATCGAAAATCGACTTATCACTTCTGATCCTGACTGGCGCCGTTCGAGAACTCTGCTGTCGGACAATTTCTGGAGTGACCCCAAGGGGTTCAAGGACTTTAGCGAGCGACGCCGCGCCTGCCCACTACCGGAGCCAGAAGGACTCCAGACGGCTTCACGTTGCCAGAGCGGGTCGCTGTTGAGGTCGCCGGACAAGCAAGTGATATGGCTTCCACCACATGCCGAAGAAGGACACTGGCCGTCCCCTGTCGCGCCTAGCGTGCCCGAAGCGCCGCTCAATCTGCGGTCCTCAGCAGGTGCCCCACTTGCCTCGGCGATGCCAAAGGGGACGCCCGCATGCGTGACCTCCAAAGACGACTCCCGGCGCGCAAAGTGCATATTGCGATGAACACCGCGAGTGCGGACATCTGGTTGGAAGTTCGCGCCGGGCAGCGAAGCCAACTGCCCGGTTCAGCCGGAACGCCTCCACCAGACTCGTCAGGGTGGAGAGGTCGACATCGTAGCCTGCGACTACGTCCACGACATCCGCCCTTCTCACAATACCATGACCGAGCGCCGCGGCGCCGCGATATTCCCAATCTGCAAGAACGGCCAACCGGAGACAGAAGGCAGCTCGCCTTGGATTGCCGAAAAACGAAACCCTGCGCGTCAGCCGCCGTTCCGAAGCGGCTGGACTGGCTACGCCATCTGCAATCGGATCGAGGCGGAGAGGCGTGCAAGGCAAGAAAGATGCGGGCCACCTGGGACAGTCAGCGAATCTCTCACAGCGCAGAGTCGTCGGTCCGACGATCAGGAATGCTTCTGCGCAGCCGTCTGTCAAAGTAGGCTTTCATGGAATCCAACGCCTTACGGTTTGTCGCATCGGTCTCAAGTGCCAGTGCTGAGCCGGTGCGTCGCTCCACCTGACGCAAACAGCATGGCCCGCCAACACCTTAGCCTCGCCCGCCTCTGTCGGGCTCCAGTTGGGAAAAAAAGCTGCCTGAAAAAATCGCATCTTAAATTCTAAGTTATTGTATTTGCTTACTTTTACATCAGCCATATGGTGGGAGAGAGCGCAACCTGCTATGATGGGCGGACCAAGAAACAGCCGGCTTGTGCGGCCCTGCCCCGAGCCATCGCTTACCACAAACGACGAATGAACCTTCATCCCACCGGGCACTCCTGTGCCACCGGAGACTTCTGCATGACCAAAGACCACCTTGTTTACGACATTGCCCCAAAGACGGGCCGGATCGTCCTTGTCGCGGACCTGCACTACGATCATTTCGAGCTGAGCCTGCAGGAGCCTTTCCGGCGGCATCGGCTCGACCAGACCGACTGGAAGGGCGTCGACGCGCTGATCGTGGCGGGCGACATCGCCGACAGACCACAGGAGAACTGGCGCCGCGCCCTCGACTATCTGGCGCGCTACATGCCGCCAAAGCGCATCTTTGTGTTCCCCGGCAACCACGACTTCTATGGCTTTGATCTGGGAGGCGACGCCACGCTCAGGAAGATCGTCGAGGCGGCCGGTGCGGTCTATGTTCAGCAAACCGAAATCCGATACGGCGTGACGCGCCTTCTGTGCTGCACCCTCTGGACCGACTTCAGATTGGCAGGCGATCCGGGTGAAGCGATGGAGCTGGCCGAAGTCTACATGCTGGATTACCGCCGCATCCGCTGCACGCCGACGACGGGTGGGCCCCGGTTGATCCGGGCGGAAGACACTGCCGAACTACATCGGATCGACCGTGCCTGGCTTGAGGATCGTTTGTCGGCACCGCATTTCGCGGGCGAGGGCGGCAAGACCGTGATCGTCACACATCACGGGCCGCATCCGGCGACCGCGGGCAGCCATGATGCCCTGACGGCATCCTTTCATTCGGACCTGTCTGACCTGATCGCGCGCTACCGGCCGGATTACTGGTTCTTTGGACACTCTCACCGGCGCTTGTCCGCGTTAGTGGGCGGCACGGACATCCGGAATGTCTCAATCGGTTACCCGCGCGAGGAGCGCTTCCCCGGTGACAAGCCTTTGCTGGACCTTTGTGTCCTGGACCTTCCGCTTGGAGGCTTCGAATGACCACAGCATTCTCGGCGGAGGCCCGTCGCGCGGCCATGCAGCGCGCGCGCATCGCGCTCGATGAGGCAACAACCGGCCCTTCGGAGGCGGTGCTTGCCGACGCACCACGGCTCAGCCTTTGGCAGCCCCTTCTGATGGGGCGCGATGTTTGCCTTGCTGGCGAGGTGACAGGGCACCCGCATCTAGCGGCAGACTTTATCACGACGTCGCCGCTCATCGCCCTTTGCCCGAAGCTGGCATGGGCGCGCACGATGTCGCGCTTCTACCGGCTGGGGCGATATCTTCCCCAGATCGTCAAGGAAGGCTTGACATCAGATAATCATCAGGACGTCGTCATCCTGGATGCCTATGGCTGGCCGATCTTGGACCTGCTTCAGGTGCAGACCTACCTGTCGGAACTTGCAGAGCGCATCCGGGCCGAGACGGCGGTGAACTGATGATGAAGTTCCGCTTTATTCTCATCCCGGATCTGCCGGATGCGCCGTCTAGGCAAGACCTTACCTCGCGTTTCGCCGATGTGATCAAGATGCGCCGTGCCCGGCAATTGGCCCGCGATATGGACGGCGACATCGAGGAAAACGCAAAGCAGGTCCTGTGGGAGGTCTTTCTGAACGACCGTGAAACAGCGCGTATTCGCATACGAGCGGAGCGCTACCTTGAACGCTACAAGTCGGCCATGGGGATAGGTCATCTTGCAAAAGAGGACGCCGAACGGGTCCTGCGCTTGAACGGCACGTTCCAGGTCGCGACCATCGCCAGCGAACATCGGGCCGATGAGATCGCGGCAACCCTACACGCGGAAATGCCATGGATGGCGGGCGCGACCTTGGAAGTCTGGAAAGCCTTGAGACGCTGCGCGCGTCTCGGCCTTCCTGCCCACATCCCACCGCTGCTGCTCGATGGCCCACCGGGGATCGGCAAGTCGGTTTGGGCGTCGCGCTTGGCCGGGTTGATGGGCGTCCCGGGCGAAACCATGGACGGCTCCACTGAAAATTCCAGCTTTGGACTCATCGGCAGTCAGCGTGGCTGGAGGGGCGCGCACACAGGCAGGCTACTGGAGAGCGTCTTCGCCTCCCGCGTGGCAAACCCCGTCTTTTTTCTCGACGAGGCAGACAAGGCCGGGCAGGTCCGCAGCGAACAAGGACAGACCTTTTCCCTCGAACATGCCCTGCTCAGCCTTCTCGAGCCGGCGACCAACGGCACGTGGCTTTGTCCGGCGCTCCAGATCCGGTTCGATCTTTCTCACGTCAGCTGGGTGCTCGCCACGAACGAATACAAGCGAATGGGTGAACCGCTGCGAAGCAGATGCCGGGTGATCCGCTTGGCGCAGCCATCCCTGATCCATCTGATCCAGTTTGCGGAACGGGTTGGATCAACCCGCGGGCTCAGCGCGGACTCGGTCGCGGCGGTAGTTATCGCCCTGCACAGGGCGGCAGCCAAGGAATACCGCCCGGATTTGCGGGGAGTGCTGAGAATGCTGGACCGGGCGGAGGATCTAGAGGCGATGCCGGTGCTGCAGTGAGGGATGAACGGGGGTGAGTGACATCGCTGCGAGGCGGGGGCTTGCGCTAACTGTCCGCCATGGGCCGGAGTAGCTTCCCCGACACAAAGGGCGGAAAGCAGACTATCATCGCAAGGGTTGGGGCGTGACATTTTCGCTCTCGCCTGTTCGAGTGAGGAAGGATTTTGATACAGCCGTAAACAAGGGAGGCGAGCGCGATGTCTACAGCTTACCTATCGTTGGGCATCCGCGAGAACTTTGGCCAGTTCACACATCAGCTCATCCAAGTTCTGCTGGTTGGCTTTGCCATTGGCATGACCCGCACCGTCATTCCTGCCCTTGCGGAAACAGAATTCGGCGTGGTGCGGGGCTCTTTCGTCATGTTGACAGTCTTCGTGATGGCCTTCGGCGTGGTTAAGGCGGTCATGAACTTCGTCGCAGGCCGCTTGTCGGAACGCATCGGGCGCAAGCGTGTGCTTCTGTTTGGCTGGATCATCGCCCTGCCAATCCCTGTGATGATCTGGTTGGCACCGAACTGGGGCTGGATCGTCGCAGCGACGGTGTTGCTTGGCATCAATCAAGGCCTTTGCTGGTCGATGACCCAGACGTCCAAGCTCGACATCACTCGGGCCGAGGAGCGCGGGCTTACGGTGGGGTTGAACGAGTTTGCGGGTTATGTCGGCGTGGCCCTTGCTGGTATCCTGACCGCCTATGCAGCAGAAGCGTTTGGTGCGCGGCTCGGCCTGCTTATATTCGGGATGGCCGTGATCGTGCTGGCCATGTTTTTAACTGTGGTTTGGATCAGGGACACCCTGCCCTGGGCAAAGGCCGAAACCGCGGCGCATAAGACGGCTCCCCCGAAGTTCCCGCCGCGCTATCCGAAGGGTGTGCCAGATCACCCCAACACAAAAGAAGTCTTGGCCCTGATGACTTGGCGCGATCGACGGCTGGCTGCCTTGTCACAGGCGGGGTTGGTCGAGAAATTCGTTGACGCGCTGGTCTGGGTGATCCTGCCCGTCTACCTGACAAGCAAGGGCGCCAGCCTGACACAGA
>CALRPK020000004.1:0-16376 GCA_943370015.1 Paracoccus haematequi | reverse complement strand
TGCCCGCATTGCCCGCGAGGGCATTGTTGCGGTCATTGCCACGGATAGTGTCGGCAAATCGGCTGCCAGACACATCCTCGATCGCGCTGCGGTCAAACAGGCGGATCACCAGATCGCGGTCCCCGAAAGAGGTGGTGCAAGAGATGTCCTGCGCAAAGCCCTGATCCAGCCGCACCGATACCGGGGCGTCAAACTCTGAAAAGTCCAGCGCATCGCCCGTGTCATTGGTAAAGCCCCAATCGCCGCTGCGGTGCTGGCCGTGGCCATAGTCATCATGCCCGAACCGGCTGCTGTCGTCGAAGGGCAGGGCGATATGGGCATTCAGGTGCCGTTCATGCGCCAGAATGTCCGGCGTCACGCAGATGTCGTCGCAATCATCCGTGTGGTCGTCGGAGTAATCGTCGCTGCAATCGTCATGGCTTCCAGCTTCGACGATGTTGTCCAGACCCAGACGCAGGCCCTTGAACACATAGGTGTCATTGCCCTTCTGGCCATAAAGCCAATCGTCATCGCGCCCGCCTTCCAGCACGTCATCGCCGCCCCGGCCCATGTCGAGCAGGGTCACGCCCACCACGTCGAACGGGTCGAATTGCGGGCCGTTGCAGTCCGACCGCTGCTTGTCCACGGTGACGTCCGGGGTGTTCAGACCGATCACCTCGCCGCCGAACAGGATCACGCGGGCATTGTCGCCAAGCGCCACGTCATTGCCCGCGCCGCCCTTGATCTTGTCGTTGAAATCGCCGCCGATCAGGACGTCGCCATCAATGCCGCCTGCGATCTTATCATTGCCGCCCAAGATGCCGGGTGCCGTGGTCAACTGCCATGCGGCGCGTTCAAAGACACGGATGCGGCCTTGGTCGCCCATCGCGGCATCGGCGTCGTAGTCGCCCTGCCGGACCACATCCGCACGATCCGCCCCAGCCACGATTTGCATCGCGCCAAGCGCGGGCAGGCTGCGCACGCCCTTCTGTTCGCCCGTGATCCGAAGCGAGAAGCGGTCGCCCGTCACATTGCGGAACACCACCACATTGGCGGGCTGGGTGGTGCCATTGGCGGGGATGAACTCACCGTCAAAGGTCGCGCCGCGCGGATCGCCCACCGCCGTGCGTTCGCCGTTCAGCGTCACCAGACGGAAGCCAGCCGCGCACCACGCGTCCTTATCCTCGGCGTCGATGTAAAGATAAACGTCATAGGCCGCGCCCACGCCAAAGGCGCGGTTCAGATCGCGCACATCGACGCCCAACACCTCTTGCCCCTTGGCGGTGACATAGCCCGCATAAAGCCGCCCGTTTTCCGTATCGGGATCAAGGTTCGCATGCTGATCGACAAAGGCCGACCGCGCGTTCCAGCTGTCAAGGTTGACGCCCACGGTGACCGTCGCCCCTTCGGCGGTGACGAAGGTTTCGCCCTTGTTGGTGCTGGTCGGGCGGATCAGGCCCGGATCATCGCCCGGCTTGGCCTGCCCGGGGGCAAAGCCATTGGCAAGGTTGCTCCAGTTCGTGGCCGATACCCAACCCGCGTTGCCGGTGACAAAGCCTTCGGCCTTGGTCGCGGCGAAGTTCAGGTTGACGGTCTTGATCCGGCCCTGCGACAGCGCGTCATCGACGGCGTTGCGCGCAAAGATATCGCCCGTGTCGATGCAATCGTCACCCTGCCCGCCGATCACCGCATCCTGACCGTTTCCGGTCACGATCAGATCGCCAAAGCTGCCCTTGCCCAGAATATCAAGCGAGGTCATCTCGCGCAGCACACCCAGCGTGCCGGGGGTGGTGCCCGCTTGGATCAACAGGAAGGTTGCCCGTCCCGCATCGCCAAAGACGGCGTCATTGTCCAGATGACCCACATCGGCATCGCCCTGCGCCGCGATGTAATCCGACCCCGCCCCGCCAAAGACCACGTCATCGCCGCCACCGGTAAAGATGGCGTCATTGCCGCCGCGCGGCAGGTCGATGCTTTCGATGACGTCAATCGGATAGGACCGACCCACGATCTGCAAGCCGCTGATGGCCGGGCGGATGCCCTTGGTGCCCATCGGCGCGTCAATCACGATTTCCAGCGTGCCATCGGTCAGGTTGGTCGAGGCGACGTAATTCCCCGCCGAAAGGCCAGTGGCCGCACGGGCGGTTGACCGGCTGTAGCCGCTAAAGAAATCGTCGCGGGCATCGGTCAGGAACCATGTCCCGTCGCTGCCGATGGTGATGCGCCGAATGTCGGGGCTGCCGCCGCGCATCGTCGCGTCCACATCGACATAGACATAGACATCATAGCTGGCGAAGTGGCTGCGCAGACCGGTGACGGTGATCTTCAGCTTGTCGCCGCGCCCGCCCAGAACCGATCCGGCAAACAGGGTGTCATCCCCGCCGGTGCCGGGCTTGGTCGCCAGATTGTGGCGGTCTTGGAAGCCGTGGCCGTAATCGTAGTTCTTGCCGTAATCGTAGCTGTCATCGCCGTCGCTGCTGTCGTCATCGCCCGAGCTGTCGTCGTCGATCACGCTCCAGCCCACGGTGACGCCGGGCACGAGAGAGCCGGTATCGTCGGTGATATGCTCACCGCCCTGATCGCCCCACAGACCCGTGGTATCGGTCAGGTTGACCCAGTTCCCGGCGCGGGGGGCCAGACCCTGACCCGCTGCTGTGCTGACACCAGCCGTGCCCGTGACCACACCGGTCACATTGCCGGGAATGCCAGCGCCGAAGTTGAAGCTCAGCACCGCATTGGCCCCGCCCGACGGATCGGGGCGGCCATCGGCATTGGGCGCGCCGGGCGGGGTGAACTTGCCCTGCCCGTCAAAGGTGATGCGGCCCAGATCGCCAAAGACCACATCGCGCACATGGGTGGCGAACCCGGCGTCGATCAGATCATCGCCGCCGCCGCCCATGATGTAATCTTCGAACGCACCGCCAAAGATATTGTCATTGCCGCCTTGGCTGCCGTTGCCGCCTTCGGTGCCGCGCACCTCGCGCACCAGGGATAGATCGGTGGTCTGGATGCGTTGCAGCTTTTCGGGCGGCAGGTTCGGGTCTTCGACATCCATCACGACGATGCCGTGATCGCCAAAGATGATATCCCGCGCCGCAAGGCCACCGGTAAGGCTCGCCGCCTGTTCCGCCGCCGTCATCGGACGGTCACCAAAGATGGTGTCCCGGCCCGGTGACATCAGATCGCGCACCGGCGACGGCACGGCCACCAGCACATTGCCGACCCCGCCTTTCAGCGTGGGCAGGGGGCTTGCGTCCACTGTCTCGATCCGCAGGGCGCGGGTCAGGATGTCCACATTCACGCCGCTGTCGCCGTAGATGTGATCCGTCCCGCCCTGACCCATGATCGTGTCATTGCCCGACCCACCCGCAAGGTGATCCCCCGCCTGCGAGCCGATGATCAGGTCATTGCCGCGCCCGCCATAGGCCGTGATGCCGATGCTGGGCAGGTTGCCCGCCGCCACGCCCGCGAACAGGGTCGAGGCGTCGATGATGTCATTGCCGTGCAGCGCAAAGGGCTTGGCCGTGGCGATGACCCAATTGCTGTCCTCATTCTGGCCGGGGGGCAGCAGCGGGAAGGGATCAAAGGGCTTCAGCCCGAAGTCATGGCCCTTCACGTCGCCCGGAATGCCCGAATACCACGCCCCATCCTGCGAGGTGTCGCCATAAAGCACCAAGGGGCTGGTCGGACCCGCGCCGCCCGTGACGACGAAATGATCGCCGCCCACCAGCACGCCGCCGGGTTGCAGATAGCTTTCCGTGGTGACGGTGATCGTGCCCTGCACCGGGGTTTTCAGCGTGATGCCGGTCACCACCATGGTGCTGCCCGTGATCGACACGATCCGCGCGCTGCCCGAGATGCCGGTGAAGGTGACGGTGCCGCCGACCTTGTAGCCAAGCTGCGTCCAATCGCCCGTGGTGGTCAGGCTGCGGGTCTCGCTGGCGTCGCAGCAATCCCAATCCACCGTGGTCGTGACCGACACGATGCCCGGTTCGCGCACTGAAACGGTGCAATCCTGATGCTGCCCGGCGGTAAAGCTGCCGTCCACCACAAGGACCGATCCATTGCTGCCGGAAATCGCCACGATCTGCATCGCGACAGAGGTCTGGCCGTCGCAATCCACCGTGACCCAATGACCGACGCGGAAGCCCGCCTCGACCCAGGACAGCCCGTCCTGACGGGTGATGGTGGTAAAGGTCTTGACGCTGCCCGGAACGCCGGGCGTCACCTCGATCTGCGTGGTGGCCACCGCGATGGCACCGGTCACGGACAGGCCGGTATTGCCGCCGCCATGCACCATCGTCAGTCCGCCATGCGGACCCTGCACCGACAGTTTCAGACTGGCCGTTCCCGCCGCCACATCCAGCGCGCGGAAGGTCGCGGTCAGACCGTCCGCCGAAAGTGCCACCAGACGCACCGATTGCGTGCCATTGGCCCCGGCCACCATGACCAGATGCCCGGCAAGGAAGCCATCCGCCGCCCAGGAACCGCTGGCGCGGGTCAGGGTGGTGAATTCGCCATCCTTGGCCACGGCATAGCTGCCCTGTGCCGTCACCAGCTTGTCGGTGGCGCGGATGCGGACCTCTCCGGTCAGGGTCGGCAACGGAGCGCCCGACAGCCGCAGGATGGAGTTGTCGTTGGGATTCGCGCCCTCAGCCGTCACGCGGTCCTCGATGCCGACCACGGTCCAGCTTCCTGCGACGCCGTCGATGGTGACGACCTGACCGGGGAGGAAGCCAAGCGCCGCCCAGTCGATGCCCGTGCGGGTGATCGTATCGGCAGTGGCGGTGAAGCTGCCCCGCGCCTCGACGCCCGAGACATTGTCCAGCGTGCCAAGCACATCCAGACGGTCATTGCCTTGGCCCAGCATCAGATTCACGACCTCGATCGTGCTGACGCCGGTGTCGGTGGCGTAACCGTTCGACCCCACGCTGATCCGACCCCAGCTGATGCCGCCGGGAACGCTGGCGCTTTCGCCGAATTGGCCCTGTGCCGCCGGACCAAAGTTCAGCGTGCCCGCCATGCCAAAGCCGGTCAGGGTGGTTTGCGTCATCACCCCGCGCCCGTCGCGCAGGCTGCCATCGTCGAAGATGTTCAGAACGTCGATCTGCTGGCTTTCCGGGGCCTGCTGCGCGATGCCCAGAAGGAAGCCATCCGCCTCGCCCGGCAGCTTGATGCCATTGACCAAGGACCGGTCCGCCCCCGACACGCCGCCTTCGACCTGCAAGGGACCGCGCAGCTTGGCCAAAAGGTGCTGCGCCGCCGGATAGACCTTGGTTCCGGCGCGGGTGGCGGGTTCGTCGAACCACGCATCGGCGCGCAGGGCGATGGTCTGGTCCTGATGGAAATTGGCGCCGGTAAAGGTCGCCTCGGGCGCGATGCGCACAACGCGGATCTCTTGCGCGCCGCCATTGGTGAACCACGCGGGCAGGCCAAAGGCAGGGTTGCCCACGATCTGCAACTTTTCATCCTTGGTCGCGTTGTCGCCCCGGATCAGGGCGATCTTCGCCTCGAACGTGCCGCCCGCGCCGGTGACGCGGACCCACTGCCCTTCGAGGAAGCCATCGGCCAGCCAGCCCGTCCCATTGCTGCGGATGATCTGCGCACCGGGGATCGTGCCGCTATCCTGTCCGGCCACGGCGCGACCGGTCCAGATGCCTTGGCGCGTGACAGATGACAGCACCGCATCACCCGTTCCGCCCGCGCTGAAGGCGGCGGTCAGGGTGATCTTGGTTTCGGTCACAGCGGCGATGGTGAAATCGCCCGCCGCACCCGCGACCCCGCCGATGCGGATGGTCTGGCCCGCCTTGAAGCCCTCTTCGATGAAAGACCCGGTGGCAGTGCCCCGGTCGATCACGCCCACGCCCGCCACATTGGCAAAGCCCAGCACGCCCGCATAGCGCTGCGCGGTGACCAGCCCGCCCAATTCGGCATAGGCCGAAGGCGCGATGGCCACCCCGTTGATCGCCACCACATCGGCGCGGCCATCGGTGGGCAGGCTGACGCCCACCGTATTCGTCCCCGTCGGCGCGGCGGTCAGGCGGATCGTATAGCTGCCGGTGGTCGATTCATTGGCAGGGGTGGCGCGGTCATCGCGCACCAGCACGATATTGCCCACCTGCTGGGTCACGACACCTGCCGTGTCATTGTCCAGCACCCGCACCTCAAACACACCGCTGCCAGAGCGCAGGTTCGGGAAGACGAAATCCGCGTCCAGCGTCGCGGCATCGTCGCGCAGCACACGGATGGCGGCACCTGCCGCATCCTCGCGCAGGGCGTCATTCACCGCCGTCACCGTCAACAGCACCGGCTTGTCCCAGTTCGTGGCATCGAAGGTCACGCGCAGGCGGCCATCGGCCCCCATCGTCACCCGCCCATCGGTCGAGGACAGCAGGATCTGCGCCGCCGCCGCCGGGTCAAGGTCCAGCACCGCCACGACACGTGCAGTGGGTTGCTTCATCAACTGGATCAGGAATTCATCCGACTGGCCGCGCGTCGCATCGCCTTCGATCACGGTGGTCCGGTTGTCCTCCACCCATGTGGCCGGACCAGCGCCCGAGGCCGCGACGAAGCTGCCCTTGACGATCTGCGTCACCGTCACACCGGGGGTGTCATTGTCGCGCAGCGCGACTTCGACATTGCGCACACGCGCCCCGTCATAGTCAGACGCGTTCGAGATCACCGAATGCTGCATCACCACCACGCGGTCGCCTTCGGCCCGCGCATCATCGGCGGCGAACAGCCAGACCGTCTGGGCCTGACCCCAGTTCGTGCTGTCAAAGCGCAGCACCACGTCGTTATTGGGCACCAGCGTCGTCACGCCATCCCGCGTCACACTGCGCTGGAAGGCCGGCCCAATCGGATTTGCCCCCGGATTGACCGCCGTCAGCCACAACGTATCGCCCGGCCCACCCGCCAGCGGGGCGGGATTGGCCAGCAGACCCTCACGCTCTTCCTGCGCGGCACGGGCGGCAGAGATGGTGACATAGACCACCTCACCCGCCGAAAGCTGGCGGCCAAGGCTGATCTGATAGCTGTCCACAGCCGCAGCGCCCGACCCTTCGCGCACGCCGGTGAAGCCGCCGCTTTCCGTCACACGGACAATGCCCTGCTGGCCCGAGGCCACGGCATAATCCACCCCATCCGCCGCCAAGCCGCCATAGCGGATGTCGCCCGACCGGACGACATGTTCCACCGCGCCCGATGCGCCCTCAAGCCCGCGGGTGACGATATCCTCATTGACGTCGCCGGTGACGTTGATCGTGTCCGACCCCAGCCCGCCGATCACGCGGTAAAGCGTGCCAAAGGCGGTGGATTGCACGAAGAATTCGTCGTCGCCTTCCAGACCGTCAACCTCGACCACCTCGACCAGATCGTAGCGCACGGTCAGACCTGCGCCTGCGATGCCCTTGTCGGTGATCACGATGTCATCGGCAAATTCGGTGCCGAGGATCACCAGCTTGTCAAAGCCCGTGCCCCCATCGACCGAGACGGGGGCGTTGATGTTATAGGCCACCTCGTCATTGCCCCCACCGGCGCGCAGGTCGATGGGCCGGTCGGTGGAATAGCCCGCCGCGCCGATGATCGGACGCGCGACGCCATTGGCATCGGTCAGGATGCGGCCATTGGCATCGGTCTGGGCCAGCGCAAAGGCGCGGACGGTGAAGATGTCGTTGCCATCATCGCCTTCAAGCCGCAACTCGGCTTGGTTGGCATAGACGGTAAAGCTGTCATTGCCACTGCCACCCTGCACCAGCAGCGGGGCCGAGGTGCCGCGCGACAGATATCCGCGCGTGGTGGCGACGACGTTGGTGAACTGGTCCTGCGGCAGCAGGTTCGCATCCACCGTGGTGCGCTGCATCCCGAAGATCTGGCCCACCTGCATGCGGTCATCGCCCGCGCCAAGGTCAACCGTCATCGTCGCGGTGACGTCATCGGCAAAGACCGCGTCATTGCCGCCGCGCGTTTCCAGCGTGACGCGCCCGTTCATGGCGGCGTCATAGCTGATGCGCTGCACCTCGGCGCTGGGTTCATTGCCGGTGGTCACATCGCGATAGGGGGATTCCGCCCCATGCACAAAGGCGATGGTGCCCGGACGCAGGGCCTTTTCGCCCGGCAGGCTGGCGGCGGCGCGCAACAGCACGACGTCATCCGCCGCACGCGGCTGGCCGGTGGCCGGATCGGTGCCGCCCGGATTGTCCAGACCGCGCACGGTCAGCGTATCGACATCCACATCCGGCGCGCCGGTATCCAGCGCGTTGATGATGTAATTGCGCCGATCCGCCCCGTTCGACCCGATGGTCTGCACCACATAGGCGTCATTGCCCGACTGGCCGTCCAGCGTCAGCGTGTGCAGCGCGTTCTGGCGGCCCAGCAGCGTCAGCGCCGCAAGCATCGACGGCGATGTAACCGCCGCCATGTCCTGCAAGTAGTTGACGGTCAGCTGATCCTCGCCCGCACCGGCCCGCACGACCGTCTTGGCGCCAAGGAAGATATAGCCCTCGCTGCCCAAGGTGGTCGTGCCGCCGATCCCGCCCGCGTCGCCAAAGGTGATCGCATCGGCATCGGCATTGCCCAGCACCTGCACCAGATGCTGCGGAGCGCCGTAGAAGGGCACCGCCGCCGCCAGCGGATTGGCCGCCGTGGCGACGGTGGGGGTGATGACCGCCCCGGCGATGATCTCGCCGCGCAGGGTGATCTGCGTGCCGACACCGCTGTCGGCATTGCCAAAGTCACCCTCGATGCTGATGCCCTGCGCCGCGATGATGCGGCTGTTGGCATCGGTGGCGATATGATCCCCCGCCCGCAGCGTGACGCTGCCACGTTCGGCCATCACGGTGCCATTCGGCATCAGGCGCGGCGCGTCGGTGTTGTTGTTCGGCCCGCGCGTGTTGCTTTCGGCAAAGCGCCCGCTGCCCGAACGGGTCAGCACGACATGCTCGCCCGCCGCCGTGCTGTCGGCGGCGGTCAGGACGATGTCTCCGGTAAAGCTATGCGCAAAGACCAGACGCAGCATGCCTGCGACTTCGGTCAGGAAAATGTCTCCCGTAGCCTCAAGCGCGACATCGTCGGTCGCGGTGTCGGTGGACAGCGACGACGCGGTGTCGCGCAGGCTGTTCACCTCAAGCGCATTGGCGCGGGTGCCGATGCTGCCGCCATTGGCGTCAATGTCCAGCGTGGTGGCAATCACATCCGCCGCCGGGTCATTGGCCGCGTCGATCACGCTGCCCGCCACGGTCCGCAACGACACGGCGGCCTTGGAATCCACGAGCGACACACGCATGTCGCCGATCAGTTCATCCAGATAAATCCCGCGCGAACTTGTCGTGCCCGCATCCGTGGCCGTGACCAATCCGGTGCCGCCATTGCGGTCGGCGTTGATCTCAAGGAAATTGTTCGCCGCACCGATACCACCCGCGCCCGCCGCACTTTGCGCCGTTGCAAAGCCCGAGGTCAGGGTGACGCTGACCCCCGTGACGTCGATCCCGGCAAGCCCATCCGCGTCGGTAAACCCGTTGGGACCGCGCAGAACCACATCGCTGGCCGTCGACTGGACATGGCCGATCAGCATCTCGCCCAGCCGTTCGGTCGCGACGATGCCGCCATTGGTGGTCAGGAACAACTGCGGCCCCGCCACGCTGTCGCGGGTGCCGCCGGTCCAGCCGGTATCGACGCTGACGGTAAAGCCAATCGTCGTTGCCGGGACCGCAGCCACGGCCTGTGACCCATAGGGCGCGCCCCCGATCGAGGTGGTGGCATAGTTGCGCGGTTCGCCAAAGGCCAAGGCCCCGTTCACATGGCCGATATCGATAACATCGCCCGCCCGCACATGGGCAAAGTTGTAAGACGAGGCGACATTGACCGCATCCGTGCCAAGCGCGCGCAGCACATTGGCATAGTCCCCGGCCCCTTCATCAGGGCGGAAGTGGCGGACGTAGTTATCGCTCGCCGGCAAGGCGGGGGTGCCAAGGATCAGCGCCCCGGTTTTGGGATTGAACAGATTGACCCGAACCCCGTTGGCCGATTGCTGCGCCGTGCCCTCGCGGCTGTCGTTGATCACCACATCAAGGTCATCCCCCGCGCTCAGCCGGGTGATCGCCACATTGGAGGTCACGCCCAGCGTCGTGTCGGCGCGGTCGAAATGGGTGATATCCAGCGCGACATCCGTGCCCGCATCCACGGTGATCGACGTCTCATAGATACGGTCGCGCAGCACGACTTCGACCGACCGTTGCACATCCGCGCCCGCGTCGTTCTTGGTGGTGATCTGGCGGTTGGCATCCGCCGGGTTGGCAGGCTGCGCGGCGGCAAGGCCGCGGAAGCGCACCAGTTCCACCATCAGCGGCGCGCGGCCGGTGTCATTGTCCACGGTGCCAGCCAGATTGGTCTGACCGACCGATCCCGTGTCGGCGTTGATGTAAAGCTCGTTCGTGCGGATCAACTCGATCTGCGCGTCCTCACCGGCCACGATGTTCCCGCGCTCATTCTCGATCACGGTGATGCCCATCGGGTTGTTGATCATCCCGTCCAGAATGATCCGGCTGTTGGCCACGCCGCCCGACTGAAGGTTTCGCAATTCGACGATGGTGCGCGGCCAGACATTCAGCACATCGAATTCAAAGGTGGCCGGGGCCGGGCCGCCCGCCAGCAGTTGATCCGGCACATCCGGGTTGCGCGGCACGTTGTTCGGGCTGAGACCATAGAAGATGTCATCCACCCGCACCTCTATGGTGCCGACGGCGGCACCCCCCGCCGGGGCGACAGGCGCGATCAGCCCGGTGCGCAGGTCCAGCGCGGAGTCGTTGATGATGCGCACATAGTCATAGGCGCGCGCGGTTTCGAACAGGCCACGGTTGCCCCAGATGCGCGAATTGGCAGCCCCGTCGATGTGGTTGGCCACGAATTCCGCCGAGCCACCGACGGTAAACAGGATGTCGGCCAGCGCAATCTGGCTCAGACCCGCGGCGATGAGGTTGGTCCCCACCGTCTCGCCGGTGATGCCGAGGATATCGACATTGGTGATCTTGCGGATCACGCCGTCGCGGTCGACGACCAGTTCCGGGTTGGCTGCCGACAACAGGATGACGCGCGCCTCCCAATAGATGTCGCGGTTTCTGTTGTCGGAAATGGAGCCTTGGTCACGGGCCGGGCCGATGAAAATGCCGCCCGCATCGCCCACCCGGTTGAAGCTGACGCTGTCGATGATCGAATCCACATCCAGACGCGCGGTGCGCAGGACGGATTCCCAGAAGCCTTCGACCTTGGAATCAATGTCCAGAGCGATGCCGCCATTGCCGATGGCCTCGCCGCCGATCGCAAAGAAACTGGCCGTGCCGATGGCCTCTGCCACCGTGCGCAGGTGGCGGGCTTCGATCAGGATGCTGTCAAAGCCGGTGATGTTCGATCCGTTCAGCAGGATCGCTTCGGCATTGCCGCTGATGTTGGCATTCGAGAAGGCCTTGGCAGACCCGCCCGCCCCCCCGCCCGAGGTATCGGCAAAGGACCGGACGCGCTGGCGGGTGATGTCGGACCCGATCCGCACGGTATTGGCGGTCAGGTCGGCATCATCCTGCAAGATGACATCTGCCCCGACAAATCCGGCGGCCACCCCGATGGTGGACCCTGCATTCACCTGCGAACTGAAGCCCAAACCGCCGCCATAGGCCCGCGCGTCACTTTCCGCCGCGTTGGACATATCGTTGCGGACCGACAGGCTTTGACCAGAGGTCAGATCACCATCCACGATGATCCGCGCCCCATAGGACAGGGTCGAGAAGGATTTTGCCTCGGCCCCGGCAAACAGACCGCCCCGGCTGGAGGCCGCTTTGGAGGTGACGGCACCGTCTTGGGTGTTCGTTACCTCAAGGTTGTCGGTGGCGTTCAGGCGGGCATTGGTGCGGATGTCGATGATACTGGTGTTGGTGGCCGTCGCGCGGGCATCGGCATCGCCCACCGAAACCAGACCGCCGCCATTGCCATTCGATTCAGCGGAACTGCGCACAAAGCTGTTGGTCTGGATCACCAGCGTGCCTGCGGACAGGTTCGCCCCGCCCTGCACGGTCAGATTGGTCGCAACGGTCTGCGTGGCCCGCGCATCGGCGCTGCCCACCTCGACCAAGCCGCCCCCGGCCCCGGTGGCCGAGGCAGAGACCGTGCCATCGCCGCCCGCCGGATTGGTAAAGCTGACCGCCCCGCCGATCCCGTCGAACCGCCCCGAGGCGCTGCCCGTCAGATCAATCACAAGCGCAAAGGCCCCGTTGGCGTCATTGCGCAGGTCGACCCCTTCGACCGCGAAGCGATGCGTGCCAGTCAGCCCGCTGTTGCCGGTGATCGCCTTTGCCGGACCGTTCGGCGTGTCGGACAGTTGGAACCCGGTCGCAGTGCGGTTGACGACGAAATAGGACTGGCCATCGACCAGCCCGCCAATCGGCTCATCCGCCGGGCGGCGCAGGCTGTGCACCACCGTCAGCGCGGCGGCGCTGTCATTGCGGACGATGTCGATGATCGTCGGCGCGACATAAATGTCATCTGCGGTGGATGCAGTGCCACGCGTGTCGACAAAACCCGTCGCCTCTGCCGCGGTTCTGGCAAGGCGGATGTAATTGGCATCCGCGGCAAAGCCGCCCGGATTGCCGACAAAGGCCCCGCCCCCCGCGACAAAATAGGTCTGCCCATTCACCAACGCGCCGCCCGACGTCGCCAAGGGCGACCCACCGACGGCGCGATAGACGACGGCCTGACCCACCTGGAAGCCATGGCCTTCGATGTAGATGCGGTTCGACGCATCGGGCGTCAGCGTCACTTCGCCTTGGGCATTCGTGGTGACGTTCACATCCACCAGACTGCTTTGGAATCCCTTGGGCGGAATGGCGCGGTAGGTGACGGGCTGCGCCGGATCGGTGAAGCTGTTGGTGGCATTCACCCGATTGGCCGAAACATTGTTCAGCCCCACTGTCACCGAAGGCGTCGCCTGACCGGGGTTCAGCAGCTTGATCGTGCTCGCGTCGATGACATTGACGATATAGCGCGCGCCCTCGGTCAGACCGTTGATCGCCGCACCCGACAGGGTGCGGAAGATCACCGCATCGCCCGAGCGGAAGGAATGGCCGGGGATCAGGATCGTATCGCGGGTCGGGTCGACCGGGTTGTTGGCGTTGGACCCCGCCGGTTGCCCCGGTGCCACCGGAATCTTGGCGAAAATCTCACCCAGTTGGATGTCGTTGGGCGTGGTCTTGATCACGCTGTATTCGCGCCCTTGCGTCAAACCGCCCGCGCTGGCCCCGGTAAAGGTGATCCGCGCGCCGGTTTCCAACTGATGCGGCAGGTTGAAGTTGATCGTGTTGCCTGCGGCGGAATCGGCGGCGTTGATGCTGTTGATCGTGCCATCCGACACCGGAAGCGCCGCGCCGCCGTGGTTGGCGCGCAGGGTCATGCTGCCCGCCGCTGTCACATCGGTCGAGGCGCCGACGGTGAATTCCACACGGCCCGTGTCATTGGCGGTGGGGTTGATGTCGCTGACGCGCACCGCCGCCCCGCCCGTTGACCGGGCACGGGCATCGGCATCGGTGATCAGGTTGGCCTGAACGGTGATATTGCCCGACAGGCGCATGACGCTGCCCGTCCCCGCAAAATCCAGCACCTCTGTCGCATTGGTGGTGGCCCGTGCCGTCCCGGTCCCGACCGTGACGACCCCGCCGTCAACCCCCGTCATCGACGCATCGGAAAACGCCTGCGTTTCGGCAAGGATGTTCAGATTGGCCGCACCCGTGGCCGTCCCGGCCCCACGCACATCGCCCAAGAAACTCAGACGGGTGGACTCATGGCCCGCATCACCGCTTTGCGCGTTCACGTCGGCGGTGCTGACACCGACCAAGCCCCCGCCCACACCCGACAGCGCCGCGATGGCGGATGAGGCATGGCGGGCGCTGATGTTGATATTGCCGCTGCCCGCCGTCAGATTGCTGCGCCCGACGGTCAAGACCACCTTGGACTGCGCATCGACATTGATGGTCGCCTTGTCCACCGCGACCAAGCCGATGGTCGTGGACCCTGCGGACCCGACCGCGCCGAACGCCCCCTCGCGCCCGTCGTTCAGGCCAAGGAAGTTGGTCCCGTTGTGGTTCAGCCGCGCATCCAGCGTGATGTTGCGCGCAGCACCAATGGCACTGCCGGTGCCGACGGTCATGCGGGTTTCGGCGTCGAAATCGACGTCAAGCGTGGTTCTCGACACCGCGACACCGCCGCCGGTGGCCCCTGCCGCCCGGCCGCGCGCCACACCTTCCAGCACGCTGGTCAGGGTCAGATCATCGGCAGAGCGCAGCGTGACACGGTCGCCGATCCGGCCCGTGGCCTTGGCCTCGTTCAAGGCGCGGCTGGTCAGGCCCCCTGCGGCCACAAAGGACAGCGTCGTGGCAACCGTATCGGTGCGCACCGTGCTGCCCAGCGATGACAGCGCGCTGATCCCGCCCGTGGTCGTGGTGATGGTGGACCCGCTGCCCGACACACCCTCGGCGCTGCCAAGGCGCACATTGGCGCTGCCGGTATCGCGGGCGAGCGAGGTCATCTGACTGACGCTGACCAGCAAAGACGCCCCCACCGCCTGCGAGGCACCAAGCGCGGTATGGGTGCCGCGCGCCGCCAAGGACAGCGATCCCGCCGTGACTTGCGTGCCATCGCCAATCGCGGCGGTCGTTTCATTGGCCACTGCGGTGGTCAGGGTGGTGCTGCCATAGGTGACAAGGCCCGCACCCGTCGTCCGGTTGGACGAAGGGGCTGCCGTGGCGGTGGTATCCGCCGTCAGCGTGACCGCGCCCGCGACATTGACCACAGCCCGGTTGCCGATCGAGGCAAGCGTTTGGTGCTGGCTGATGGCGGTGATCTCGGTCTGATCGACTGCTGCCAAAAGCGCGCCGGTGCCGCTGTTGATCCGCGCCGCCGCCGTGGTGTTGGAATCGGCGTCCAGTGTCAGCGATCCCGCCGTCACCCGCGCCCCATCCGCCAGATAGGCGCGCGTGCCGCTGTTGGGCGCACCCGCAAGGCTGATGGCCCGCAGGCTGGATCCCGCGCCGCCCAAGGTGACGGTCACGGTGTCGATCAAAGCCTCGGTCAGGGGTTGACCGGTCAGGGTGATGGCCCGCGCGGTCAAGGACGCCGCGCCAAGCGTGACCGTCGCATCCCGCCCGACAAAGGCATCCGTGGCCCGCGTCGACACCGCCCGCGACTCCAGCAGCGATGCCGCCGCCAGACCGCCGACCGTGCGACCGGTGACCGTCGAGGTGGCCTTCGCCCGCGTTTCGCGCGCCTCAAGCGTGACGGGGCCCGCCGTCAGGTCCGTGCCGGTGCCGATATAGGCGCGCGTGCGCCCGCCCAAGGTGGAATCGGCCCGGACACTGTTCACCGCAACGCCCAAGGCCGCGCCAACGGCATTGGTGGTGGCCGTGGCCGTGGTCAGGCCCACCGCCGTCACATCCGCCGCCCCGGTCAGGGTCACACGGGCGCGCGGGGTCGCCGCACGTTCGGCGGCGCGGCCAAGATAGGCCTCCACCGTGTTCGACGTGATGGCGATGGGCGACAACAGGCCCACCGTCACCCCGACGGACAGTTGATACGAGGCAAGCGTGGAAAGCGCCGCCGCGTCGCCATTGGCCAAAAGCTGCAACCCGCCCTGCGCGTTCAGATTGGCCCCGTCGCCCAGATAGGCAGCGGTCAAACCCGACACCTCGGCCGTCGGCGACAGGCTCGCCACCGACCCAAGGAACGACCCACCGCCGCCGGTCAGGCTTGCCGTCGCATCCATATCGGCAAAGGCTTGCACCGTCGCCGTGCTGGCGCTGCGGATCGTGGCCGTCGCATCGCCGCCGCGCTGCGTGCCATCCAACGCGCCAAGGAATGCCTCAACCCGGCCCGTCACGCGGGCATTCGACGTCAGGCTTTGCACCGTGATCAGCGAGATGTTCACAGAGCTGGCCGTCGCCGTCGCCGCATAGGCGGCGCGGTCCGCATCGCTCGCCCCGGCGCGCACGCTCAGGCTGCCCGCATCGACGGCGATCCCTTCCCGGATATAGGCCCGCGTCGCACCCGACACCGTGGCTGAGGGCGCAAAGACCGACAGCGACGCGCCAAGCGCGAACCCGCCACCGCGCGAGTCGGCGGTGGCCGACATGGTGCCGTCGGCAAGGATGTCGATGCTGCCCGGCACGGTGACACGCGTCGCCGCCGTGCTCGCCGTGCGTCCGGCCAGCGCGCCGATAAAGGCCTCGGTCCGGCTGTCGGTGGTGGCGGTGGCGGTCGCCCGTGCGGCGCTGACCCCGGCGGCGACGCTGGCCACACGGTTGCGCGCCACGGCGCTGTCGGTCGAGATCGCCCGCAGGGTCAGACTGCCCGCCGTCAAGGTGGTG
>CALRPK020000003.1:0-17814 GCA_943370015.1 Paracoccus haematequi | reverse complement strand
CGAAGGCGGTGGCATCCATGTCGATGGGCAGGGCACGATCCTGCTGACCGAGACGGTGCAACTGGACCCTAACCGCAACCCCCATGCCGATAAGGCGCGGGTGGAGGCAGAGATGACCCGCACCCTTGGCACCGAAAAGGCGATCTGGCTGCCGCAGGGCCTGACGCGGGATTACGAACCCTTCGGCACGCGCGGCCATGTTGATATCGTCGCCACCTTCGCCGGACCGGGGGTGATACTGCTGCACGATCAACCCAACCCCGGCCATCCCGATCATGCCGTGATGCGGGATATCCGCGCGCTGCTGGAACAGGCGACCGATGCCCACGGACGGCGGTTCCAGATCATGGACGTCGCCGCGCCCGATGCACAGCGCGACGCGCATGGCTTTGTCGATTACAGCTATATCAACCACTTGGTCGTCAACGGCGGCGTCATCGCCTGCGGCTTTGGCGAAGATGTGGCCGATGCCCGTGCCCGCGATATCCTCGCCGCCGCCTATCCCGGACGGCGGGTGGTCACCGTTGACGCGCGCGAACTCTTTGCCCGCGGCGGCGGGGTGCATTGCATCACCCAACAGCAACCCTCCCGCAAATGACGGTGGTTGAGGCCACAATCGCCACCCTGCGCGAGGCCTTGCAGGCCGGGCGGGAAACCAGCCAGTCTCTGCTGCGCGCCTATCTGGACCGCATCGCGCGCTATGACCGTGCGGGGCCGATGCTGAACGCCGTCCCGGTCCTGAACCCCATGGCGGAGGCTGAGGCGCAGGCGTCCGACGACCGCCGCGCGCGGGGCGAAAGCCTTGGGCCGCTGGACGGCATCCCCTATACCGCCAAGGCCAGCTACAAGGTGCGTGGCCTACCCGCCACCGCAGGTTCGCCCGCCTTTGCCGATCTGGTGGCCAGCGATGACGCCTTTGCCATCGCCCGTCTGCGCGCCGGGGGGGCGGTTCTGGTCGGGCTGACCAATATGCCACCAATGGCCAATGGTGGCATGCAGCGCGGCCTTTATGGCCGGGCCGAAAGCCCCTATTCCGCCGATTGGCTGACGGCGGCCTTTGCCTCTGGCTCCTCGAACGGCTCAGGCACTGCAACGGCGGCGAGCTTTGCCGCCTTTGGTCTGGCCGAGGAAACCTGGTCCTCGGGCCGCGCCCCGGCAGCGAACAACGGGCTTTGCGCCTATACCCCTTCGCGCGGGGTGATTTCGGTGCGTGGCAACTGGCCGCTTGTGCCGACGATGGATGTGGTCGTGCCGCATACCCGCACGATGGCCGATATGCTTGAGGTGCTGGAGGTGATCGTCGCCGACGATCCCAACCCGCGCGGCGATCTGTGGCGGATGCAGGATTGGGTGCCGATCCCGAAACCCTCCTCCCATCGCCCGCCCTCCTATCCGGCGCTGGCGGACACGGCCACCTTGCGTGGCAAGCGGATTGGCGTTCCGGCGATGTATCTCAACGCCGACCCCTTGGCAGGCACAGCGGAGAGCCCCGGCATAGGCGGGCCGACCGGGCAAAGGATCGACACCCGCCCGTCCATCTTGACGCTGATGCAGGCCGCGATGGCGGCGATGCGGGCGGCGGGGGCAGAGGTGGTGGTGACCGACTTCCCCGTCATCTCCAGTTACGAAGGCGACCGTCCGGGGGTGCCAAAGATTCACTCCCGTGGCTTGGTCAGCGCTGCGTATCTGAAGCGAGAGATCGTCGATCTGTCGGTCTGGGCTTGGGATGACTTCCTGCGCGCCAATGGTCAGCCGGGGCTGGATCATCTGGCGCTGGTGGATGGTGCACGGATTTTCTCGCAACCGCCGGGGGCCTTGCCGGACCGCTACACCGGCTTTGACGACGACATCACCCATTACCCCGCCCATGCCCGCGCCAACCCCCCCAGCGATTTCCGCGACATCCCGCATCTTGCCGATGGCTTCCGCGGACTAGAGGCGACGCGCAAAGCGGACCTAGAGGAGTGGATGGACGCCCTCGGTCTGGACGCGGTGGCCTTTCCGGCCTTGGCCGATATCGGCCCCGCCGATGCCGATGTGAACCCAGCCTCTGCCGATCTGGCATGGCGCAATGGGGTTTGGGTGGCGAATGGCAATCTCGCCATCCGCCATCTGGGCATCCCCACCGTCACCGTCCCGATGGGGATCATGAGCGACACGGGAATGCCCGCCGGACTGACCTTTGCAGGCAAAGGCTGGGACGACAAGGCGCTGCTGCAACTCGGCTGTGCGTTCGAGGCGACGGGAGTGTATCGGCAGGCGCCGGGGCGCTGTGGGTAAAGCCGCGCAGAACAAACCCGTATTCCACCAACCGATAAATATCCTTCAAGTCTTATGGTTCTCATAGAAAGTCTGCAATTTCGCTTTCCCATCTAGCGTATCCATCGGTGCAATACCCAGAAAAACTTCAGATTCTAGAGAGAAACGAACCTGAACCCCAAAGCTGCCCGAGTACGCGATTTCTTTAGCGGTAGCTTCCGGGATGCTCGACATCAAGTGGATATAGATTCCATATTCGGCGCGATGGACCGACTGGCTAATGTCAAATCTGTTTTTCTCATCATCTACCACAATTTCAACTATTTTGTGATTGAGCAGCTCATTCTGGCGACCTTGACTTTCAATCACCGACCAGAAAACAAAACCTGTTTCTCGCCGGAAGCCAAGCATGATCTTTTGATGCCCAAAAAGAGTGTCTCTTTCTCCTCTAACGTATGAGAGCCCAGCGTTTGCTTCAATCGACCAAACAGGTTTTGTATGGCCCCCGGTGATAAGACCAAGTCTTTCAAGCTCATTTCGACCCAACAACAACATTCTCTCGCTGGGGACAGATGCTGAAGTTGCTAAGAAGGACTGAGATACGCCCATTTCTGCGATATACTCAGAAATTGTAGCTGATGTAGTCTGAGCGTGCGATAAGAAAAACTTTGGAACCGACTCGCCTGTTGCCGCAGGAAACTTGAATTGATGGACGCCAAATTCTGATCGTTCATTAAAATATCGGAGTCGACCACCCAAGAACATAAGAGTGGCCGAACTCATGCATTTTCCTGGAACGAAGATTCGAGAAAGCATTGAGCTTTGCTTTTCACTTGAAAAGTCAAACCGATACTGGCCAACCTCAGTCGAAAACCAGCATCCTCGAATCATTCTACCAATCTTGATAGCTTCGCCTACATCTCCTCCAGTAGAGTCAATGTATACAGTAGTGCGCGGCGGGGGGCGTGAGTCTCGCAGAAACTTGCTAAACTTATCAGAATCACCGGCATGAATTGGCCCAATCGCATTTATATGAAAAAATCCGCCAAACATTTCCTCTAGAGAATTCTGTGGTGAGCTAAAATAGAAATCCATCTAGAAACCTCGTACAAAAGAATACCAAAACTGCTCTGTCACGCAGGGATTACTCCCCCTCCAACCGCACCCGCAATTCCCGCAGCACGGGCAGCACGGCCTTCACCCGGTCTGCGCCCAGCGCCTGCACGACCTCACCGATCAGGGGCGTCACGGCTTGCACGGCGGCATCGCGGGCTGAACGGCCCGAAGGGCTGATCGCCACGAATTTGCGGCGGGCATCGTCCCAGTCGGGGCGGATGTGGATATGGCCCGCCCATTCCAACCGCGTCAGCGTGTTGGTCATCGCGCCGCGCGTGACGTGAAACGCGCGCGCCAGTTGCGCGGGGGTGCGTTCATCCCCGATCCGCGCCAGATGGTTCAGGACCGAGAAATGCGACAGCTCCATCCCCTTGGGCAACACCTTAGAGATACGGTTGCGGGCGAGTTGGTCGGCCATGAACAACTCGCCAAACAGGGCCACCGCGATGTCGTCGGTCTTATCGCTCATGGACCGGCAAAGTCCCTGTCATGCGACAGTGACGGTACACGGTCACGGGCCTTTGCCACCTCTGCCAGATCAATATCGGCGAAGGTCACGCCGGGGTCTGTGCCTGCGTCGGACAGCACCTCTCCCCAAGGGGCGATCACCAGCGAATGACCATGCGTGCGACGACCCTTGCCGTCCTTTTCCGGATGGAACCCGGTCTGCGCCGGGGCGAGGATGTAGCAGCCCGTTTCAATCGCCCGCGCACGCAGCAGGATTTCCCAATGCGCCGCCCCGGTGATGTGATTGAAGGCGGCGGGAACGGTGATCACCTCTGCCCCGGCCTTGGCCAGATGGCGGTAAAGGTGGGGGAAGCGGACATCGTAGCAGACTGTCATGCCGATCCGGGCAAAGGGCGTATCGGCCAGCACGGCGCGACTGCCCGGACGGTAGCCCGACGATTCGCGGTACACCTCGGTGTCGGAGACGTTCACATCGAACATGTGGATCTTGTCATAACGCGCGGCAATGGCCCCATCCGGCCCGATCAGGAAAGACCGATTGGCGAAACGCCCGTCGGGATCATCGCTGAGCACACCCAGCGACCCGATTAGCAACCAGATGCCCGCCCGCGCGGCCTCTTCCCGCAGGGCGGCCAGGGTTGGGTCCTGATCCTCGGCCCGGAACAAAGTCCGCTGGCGGGCGCGGTTCGACGACAGGGCGTTGGTGCATTCCGGCGTCAGCACAAAGCCCGCGCCGCCCTGCACCGCCGCGCGGATCAGCGCCACGGTTTCGGGCAGGTTCTCTGCCGGATCATCGCCGACCGTCAGTTGCACCAGACCCGCGCGCATCAGTCGGCCAACATCGCATCAAGTTTGCCCGCCTCATCGAGGCCGTAAAGGTCATCGCAGCCGCCGACATGGCTGCCGCCGATGAAAATCTGCGGCACGGTGCGGCGGCCCCCGGCACGCTCCATCATCACCGCACGCAAGGCGGGGTCCGCGCTGACATCGGTTTCCGCGAAGGCGACGCCCTTGGTTTTCAGCAACCGCTTGGCGGCGGCACAATAGCCGCAAGTCGGGGTGGTGTAGATTTCAACGGGTTTCATCACAGGAATCCTTTGGTTCGGCGGAACTATAAGGATTTAGGCGTCCTTCGCAACGCGGGCCAACACCGCAACGCAAACCCGCTTTGCACCCGCCGCCAGCAGCACTTCGGTGGCGGTGGAAAGTGTGGCGCCAGAGGTCATGACATCATCCACCAGCAAGATGTCGCGCCCCTGCACCAGCGCGGCCCGCCTTGGATGCAGCCTAAGCGCGCCCTGCATATTGGCAAAGCGCCCGTCCCGACTGCGGCCATCCTGCGTGCCGGTGCCGCGCTGGCGTTGCAACAGGTCCGGGCAATGCGCCAGCCCTGCCAGCGCCGCCAAGCCCCCCGCCAACAGCGCCGCCTGATTGTAGCGCCGCCGGAACAGCCGCCACCAATGCAGCGGCACGGGTGCGACCAGCATCCCCGGCGTCAGGATCGGCTTCGCGGCACGGTACAGCCATTCGGCCATGGGGCGGGCAAGGTCGGTGCGGTCGGCATGTTTCAGCTTCAACACCAACGCCCGCGCGCCGTCGCGGTAGATCAGCGCGGCACGCCCCCGCTCCCACGGTCGGGCGATGGCGATGCAATCGTCACAGGTCACGGCATGGCCCGGATCCTCACCGGGCAGGGTCACACCGCACAGATCGCAGACCAACCCCACAGTGAAAGGCGTCTCACGCCAGCAGGTCGGGCAAAGGCCAAAGTCGCTGTCCACCGGGGCAGCGCAGGCAATACAGCGCGGCGGATAGATCAGATGCAGCGCTGCCCTAAGCCCTTCGGCTTGCAATCCCATGCCGCCCCCCTATGGTCCCGCCCATGCAGACCCCGATCCTGACCGACCGCGCCGCCCTGACGCGCCACCGCGCCCGCGCCACCGCCGACGCCCTGTTCCTGCACGCCGAAGTGCGCGCCGAGGCAGAGGAGAGGCTGACCGAGGTTAACAGAACCTTTACCGCCCCCGCCGTGGTGACGGGTTTTCCCGCCCTGTGGCAGGATTACCCCGTCATGGTTCCGGATGATGAGGTGCTGGCGCTACAACCCGCCGCCCATGATGTGGTGATCCATGCGCTTGGCCTGCATTGGGCGAATGATCCCATCGGGCAGTTGGTGCAGGCCCGCCATGCCCTGCGGCCGGATGGGTTGTTCCTCGGGTTCCTTTTCGGCGGTCAAACGCTGCACGAACTGCGTGCCTGTCTCGCACAGGCAGAATCGGAACTGACGGGCGGCTTGTCCCCCCGCGTTCTGCCGATGGGAGAGATTCGTGATCTGGGCGGCCTTCTCCAACGCGCGGGCTTTGCCCTGCCGGTGGCCGACAGCTTTACCAAGACCGTCCACTACCGCGACGCGCTGCACCTGATGCACGACCTGCGCGCGATGGGCGAAGGCAATGCCCTGATGGACCGCCTGCGCCGCCCCACCCGCCGCGCCGTCTTTGCCCGTGCTGCAATGCTTTATGCCGAGACCTACGCCCGGCCCGATGGCCGCATTCCGGCAACGTTTGAGGTGATCTGCCTGACGGGCTGGGCCCCTGATGCCAGCCAACAAAAGCCGCTGCGCCCCGGTTCGGCTGCCCAAAGACTGGCCGATGTCCTAAAAACACGCGAAATGCCCCTGCCTGATCACAAGTCCGAAGGTTGACCCCGGCGCTAGAGGCTATATCTCACGCCGCAGCGCGGAAAATAAGGAACGCCCCAAATGCTGGACGCCAATAGCCACAGCGACGGACAGGTGCATCCGGGTCAGGGTCGTCTGGCCCATGCCCCGGCAGAACACCCGCCCGTGCGGCGCGCCAAGATCGGGGTGCTTCTGGCCAATCTGGGCACGCCCGATGGCTACGATTATTGGTCGATGCGGCGCTATCTGAACGAATTCCTGTCCGACAAGCGCGTGATCGACATCGCGGCGTGGAAATGGCAGCCCTTGCTGCAACTGGTGATCCTGACCAAGCGCCCCTTCACCTCGGGCGCGAACTACAAGCTGATCTGGAACGAAGAGCGGAACGAAAGCCCGCTGATGACGATCACCAAGGACCAGACCGCCGCGATTGCCGCCGTGATGGCGCAGAAATACGGGGCCGAGGTGATGGTCGATTTCTGCATGCGCTACGGCAACCCGTCGACTGATTCGAAAGTCCGCGCGATGGTTGAGGCCGGGTGTGAGAAGATCCTGTTCTTCCCGCTTTACCCCCATTACGCGGGTGCGACCTCTGCCACGGCGAATGACGCCTTCTTTCGTGCCTTGATGAAGGAAAAGCGCCAGCCCGCCGCGCGGACGGTGCCGGAATATTTCGACCACCCGCTGTATATCGACGCGCTCGCCCAATCGGTCGAACGGGTTTACGCGGGGCTGGAGGTGAAGCCCGATGTCCTCGTGGCCAGTTACCACGGGATGCCAAAGCGCTATCTGATGTCAGGCGATCCCTACCACTGCCTCTGCGCCAAAACCTCGCGCCTGTTGCGGGAACGGCTGGGATGGGAGAAAGGCGCAATCGACACCACCTTCCAATCCGTCTTTGGCCGCGAAGAATGGCTGCGCCCCTATACGGTGCAGCACGTCGCCGAACTGGCAAAGCAGGGCAAAAAGAACATCGCCGTCATCGCCCCCGCCTTTTCCGCCGATTGCATCGAAACGCTGGAAGAGATCAACGGCGAAATCCGTGAGTCGTTTGAACATGCCGGGGGTGAAACCTTCACCTACATCCCCTGCCTGAACGACGATCCGGCCCATGTCACGGCGCTGGTGACGGTGATCGAAGAAAACTTGGCGGG
This sequence comes from Paracoccus haematequi, assembly GCA_943370015.1. Taxonomy (GTDB): domain Bacteria; phylum Pseudomonadota; class Alphaproteobacteria; order Rhodobacterales; family Rhodobacteraceae; genus Paragemmobacter; species Paragemmobacter haematequi_A. The sequence goes on along the minus strand of CALRPK020000003.1, from coordinate 10,137 downwards.
TTGGCTGCGCTAAGCGCCAGTATGCAAAAAGGGCGGCGCAATGCGCCGCCCTTTTGTCTGCCCGAGGGCAGGAAATCTCACTTGTTCGCAGCAGCGGCCGCGATGACCAGAAGCAGCAGCAGCGGCACAACAATGCCACCAGCCGAGGACGAGGTCTGGGCTTCGACAACAGCCGGGGCCATCGTCGGTTCTTCCATCACCGGGGCAGCCAAGCCGCCGGCGAAAACCTGGGTTGCCGCAAAGGACAGAGCGGCAGCAAGAGCAACTTTTTTCATTTCAACCTCCTGGGGGTGAATTGGCCTGTAGTGACCTGTCCAACATGGGCAGGCGGCCTATATGTCCGCCGTTTCCCGTTTGAGAACAACGAAAAACCGGTCAGATGCGGCAAAGGATGCCGTAAACCCCATAGGTTGAAGTAAGACCGCAACACATTGTGGCGAAAAGGTGGCGAAAGCCGCCCAAAAGAAAAGGGACGGCAGCAGGGCTGCCGTCCCTTTCCTAATTGATCAAAAGATCACTTGTTCGCAGCAGCAGCGGCGATCACAAGCAGAAGCAGCAGCGGAACGACGATGCCACCAGCCGAAGACGACGTCTCGGCAGCAACCACTTCCGGTTCCATGACGGGTTCAGCAACGCCACCGGCGAAAGCGGACGAAGCGGCAACCGACAGAGCGGCAGCGAGCGCGATTTTCTTCATAGTTAACCTCCAGTTTTTGCAAGCCGCCGGATGTTGCAGAGGCGACGGCATGCACCCAAGATATTACCTCGTGGGCCTTGTTAAGCAGCAACCGAAAAGGAATGCAACTTGCAGCATCCGTGTTGGGTGCGCTGGGCCTTCATGTCGTCAAATTAGCAACACTTGGGTGCCAACTTTCGCCAAAGCGAACAATTCTTGGATGTGTTCATTGTAAAGACCAACACAACCATTCGACGAACGGCGCCCGATCTTGCGCGTGTCATGCGTGCCGTGGATGCGATAGGCGGGCCATCCCAGATAAAGCGCGTGCGTCCCCAACGGGTTGTCGGGCGAACCGCCCGGCACCATATCCGGCCAATCGGGGTGGCGTTCCTTCATCGACGCGGTCGGACGCCATGGCGGGGCGACCACTTTCTGGATCACTTCGGTCTTGCCACGCCGGGTCAGTTCATCCGACAGCGGCACCGATGTGGGGTAAAGTTTGTAGACCGACTGATCTTCGGTCCAGAAATGCAGCGCGCGCGAGGTGAGGTCACACAGAATCGCACCGTTGCGGGTGTTCTCAAAGTAATCCTGCCAGTTCAGCATCCGGAAGCTGGACGCGTTGTGGCGCACCGACGATGACGCGCCCGTCTCCATCTCAGTGGAGCCTTCCATGCTTTGGGCATGGGCGGGCAGCGCTGCGGCCCCCATCGCCAATCCGGCCCCCGCAACGAACAGGCGGCGGTTCAGGGTCTTGCTGCTTGCCTCGGTCATCCGCTTGACTCCTTTCAAGTCGCATTTTTCACAGCGTTTACGCCTTTCCGGCACAAACGGCAAATCAAAGCCCCGTAACCAGCGGGTTTCGGCCCTTTCACGCAGAGTTGGGTTTGAACTGCGGCGGGCCTTTCGCTAAACACGCCGCCAACGAGGGCAAAACCGCCCGGGCATATGCCGAAACTTGAGGCCTTCAAAGGACAGAGCATGGACAGACGCACTCTGCTGATCGCTGGCGGCGCAACACTGCTGGTCGCGGGATGTTCGGTTGGCGGACCCACCGTGCAACTCGGTCCCGATGGCAAGCCGTTGCCGCAGGTCTATCCCATCGCGGAACAGGGGCCGGGTGTGGTGGAATACCGCTTTCTCGACTCGCTCAACACGCTGCGTCAGGCCCGTGCGGCCAGTCCGGTCGTGCTGAATGCCGCGCTGACGGCGGCCGCTGCCACCCAATCGCGCGACATGTCGGTGCAGAACCGTCCGTGGCACTTCGGCTCTGACGGGTCGTCGCCCCTGCTGCGGGTGCAGCGCGTGGGCTATACCGGCACCCTGCTGGGTGAGCTGATTTCCGAAACCTACGAGACCGAGATTGAAACCCTGTCGGTCTGGATGCAGTCGCCGGATCAGCGTCAGGTCTTGCTGGACCCGCGCGCGACCGAAATCGGGCTGGCGTGGTATCAGGAACCCAACGGCAAAATCTGGTGGACGCTGGTCACCGGTGCAGGCGTGCCCGGTGCCGCGATGGCCGGAATGGGCGCACCGGCCTATGGCGTGGCCCCCGCAGCGGGCGGCTATGCACCTGCCGGGGCTGGGGCTGTCATCGGCGGCACGCTCTGATCTGACGCATGAAAAAACCGCCAGCCCTGCGGGACTGGCGGTTTTTTCATGTCCGGCGTCTGGGTCAGGGCCGGATAAAGATCGGCGTGCCCGGTTTGACCATGGAATAGATCACTTCCATTTCCTCATCGCTGACCGCGATGCAGCCTGCCGTCCAGTCATGCTTGTCCACCGGGCGCGGCGGGCCGCCGTGAATAAAGATATCGCCCCCCGGCGGTTTTCCCTGCGCCGCCGCATAGGCGCGGTCCTGGGTGTTGGGATAGGAAATCCCCAGCGACAGATGATATTGCGATTTGGGGTTGCGATGGGTGATGCGGTATTGCCCTTCGGGGGTCTTGCCGTCGCCTTCGAACTGCTTGTGCCCGACCGGGTTGCCACCCAGATGCACGGTGTATTGTTCCAGCACCTTGCTGTCATGCAGCAGGAACATCTGCCGCTCTGACTTGTCCACGATGATCGCTGTGACCGCAGGCCCGCGATAGGTGCGGAACTTGCCCTGCTGCCCGCCACAAGAGGCCAATAGCAGCACCGCCGCCAACATGAGGAATACTTGCCCGAACCGCATCACTGCCCGCCGTTTTTGTTTGTCTGCTTTTCCTTGCCGGATACAGAATTTCACTGCGCCTGCAAAGGCGCGGTTTGGTTCCAGACCCTCACGGATGCGTGTTCAGCGCGAAAAACGGGCAACCAGCTCGACATGGGGCGACCAGCGGAACTGATCCACCACCTGCACCCAATCCAGCCGATAGCCTGCGTTGACCAGAATCCGCGCATCACGGGCAAAGCTGGCCGGGTTGCAGGACACGGCGGCGATCACCGGGACCTTGGCGGCAGCAAGGGCGTGCGACTGCGCCTCGGCCCCCGCACGCGGCGGGTCGATCACCACGGCATCCACCCCGCGCAGCTCATCGGGTTCCATCGGGCGGCGGAACAGGTCGCGCGTCTGCACCGTCAGTTTTTTCAACCCCTGCGCCTGACGCCAGCCCTTTTCCAAGGCTGCCGTCATCGCTGCCTCGCCTTCCACCGCCGTCACCTCGGCAGTTTCGGCCAAGGGCAGGGCAAAGGTGCCGCAACCGGCGAACAGGTCCATCACCCGCCGCGCCTCGCCCACGGCATCGCGGACCCCGGCCAGCAAGGCGGCCTCTCCTTCTTCGGTCGCTTGCAGGAACGCCCCCGGCGGCGGCGCAACCAACGCCCGACCCATCCGCTGCATCGGCATGGCGCGCAGGGCGACGGTTTCATCCCCCCATGTCAGCCGCGCCAGACCAAAGGTCTCTGCCACCCGCGCCAAATCCAGCAGCAAGGCGCTGTCCAGCGCTTTGCCGCCCTTCACCACCACCTCTGCCCCGGCGAGCGAGCGCGTGACCGTCAGATCAATCGCCGTGGTCCGGGTCCCGCCCAGCTTCGTCAGCGCCTCAAGCGCCGGGAATGTGGCGATCAGATCGGGATGCAAAAGCTGGCACTGCGGCACGGGGATCAGCACATCCGACCCGCGTTGGTGAAAGCCGATCAGCGCCCCGCCCTTGGTCTTGCGCCCTGACAGCGTGGCCCGACGCCGCGATTGCGGCGGGCTGGTCAGGATCGGGCGGAATGGGGCATCAAGCCCCTGCCCCGACAGCGCGCCCTGCACGATGCCCTGTTTCCAATCGGCAACCAAAGCGTCCGAGGCATGCTGCATCATACAGCCGCCACAGGTCCGGGCATGGACACACGGCGGGCGCTTGCGATCCGCCGATGGCGTGATGATCCGCACCCCGGTCAGCGTGTCGCCGACCAACTCGCCCTCAACCTCTTCGCCGGGCAGGGTTTGCGGAACATAGACCGGCCCCGCAGCCCCCTGCGCGATCCCGTCGCCCAGATGGCCCAGCCGTTCGATCATCAGTTTCATGTGGTCCGCCCCTTTGGCTTACGCCGTGGCGGATCATTCCGCCGCTTGTTGGTCTTCCGTCCCGATGAAGCCGCCGGACTGGCGGTTCCAGTAGCGGGCATAAAGCCCGTTCAGGATCAGCAATTCGTCATGCGTGCCTTGTTCCACGATGCGCCCGTCGTCAAGCACCACGATCCGGTCCATTTCGGAAATCGTCGAAAGCCGGTGCGCGATGGCCAGAACGGTCTTGCCCTGCATCACCCGGCCCAAGGCGGATTGGATCAACGCCTCGACTTCAGAATCCAGCGCCGACGTCGCCTCATCCAGCACCAGAATCGGCGCGTCTTTCAGAAAGGCACGGGCCAGTGCGATGCGTTGCCGCTGCCCGCCGGACAGCTTGACCCCCCGCTCACCGAGGAAGGCGTCATAGCCCTTGTTTCCCTTGTGATCGACCATCCGCAGGATGAAGTCATGCGCCTCGGCGGCCTTGGCGGCGGCGATGATCTCATCCTCTGTCGCGTCGGGCTTGCCGTAGGCGATGTTGTCGCGGGCGGATCGGTTGAACATCGCGGTTTCCTGCGTGACCATCCCGATTTGCCGCCGCAAAGACTCTTGCGTCACCGCCCGCACGTCATGGCCATCAACCAAAACTCGGCCTTTTTCGCTGTCATAGAGCCGTAGGAGCAGCGACACGAGCGTGGATTTCCCCGCCCCCGAGGCCCCCACAATCCCCAGCCGTTCCCCCGCGCGGATGGTCAGATCGACCCCGTCTATACCGCCACGCTTGCGACCATAGGCGAAGGACACGCCGTCAAACCGCACCTCACCCTTCACCCGCGGCAGGTCCACGGCATCCGGCGCATCAGCGAGTTGATGCGGACCGGACAGGGTTTTCATGCCATCCTCAACCTCACCCACGCTTGTATAAATCGACATCAGGGTGAAACTGACCCAGCCCGACATCTGCGCCACCCGCATGGCAATCGCCCCCGCCGCCGCAATCGCGCCTGCGGTCGCCTGCCCCTGTTGCCACAAGAGCACCGTCCCGCCGATCAACAGCACCGGCAACACCCCGGCCAGCGTCATCAAGGACAGCCGGAACCATGTAGAGATCACGCCAAACTCCAAAGAGCGGGTCCGAAACACCTCCATCGACTTCAGCGCGACGCGATCTTCGAATGCGGCATGGGCAAAGAGTTTGACCGTCTTGATATTGGTGATCGTATCGACCACCTGCCCCGACACCATCGCCCGCGCGCTGGCGCGACCAGCGGAATTCACCCGCACGCGCGGCATGAAGAACCGGATCAGCAGAACATAGGCCACCAGCCAGACCGCCATCCCTGATGCGATCCAGCCATCCAGCGCGATCAGCACCACGACCGACCCGATCACCGAGGCCAGCGCGAAACAGACGGTGTTGATGACTTCGGTCGCGACATCCGTCACCGCCCGCGCCGCCTGCATCTGCTTTTGCGCGATGCGCCCGGCAAAGTCGTTGTCAAAGAAGGTCACCGCCTGCCCCAGCGTCCAGCGATGCAGCCGCGACAGGACAAGGGGCATGACATTCGGCCCGACGATGATGCTGTTCGACGCCGCCGACAGGCCAAAGACCAAGGGACGCAGGATCAGGTAAAAGGCCAGAAACCCAAGGAGCAGAGCCGCATGTTCACTGAAAAACGCCTCGGGCCCCGCAGAAACCGTGGCGTCGATCACCCAGCCAAGGATCAGCGCCGACACCACCTCGGTCACACCGGCCAGCGAGGAGATCACCCCCGCCACCACCAGCATCGGCCAGCTTCCCGACAGCGACCAGCGAAAGAACCGCCCCAACGTTTGCGGTGGTGGCCCTTCGGCGGGGCGAAAGGCATCGATGGTCGCGCCAAGGCGGTCTGAGAGGGTCATTCTGTGGCTTCTTCTTCCAATCCGATGAACCCGCCAGATTGGCGCGCCCAGAACCGGGCATAAATCCCGGCGGTGTTCAACAATTCGGCATGGCTGCCCTGTTCCGCCACCCGGCCATGATCCAGCACAACAATCCGGTCCATCGCCGCGATGGTCGACAGGCGGTGCGCGATGGCGATGACGGTTTTGCCTTCCATCATGCCATAAAGCGTGTCGCGGATGGCGGCCTCAACCTCTGAATCCAGTGCCGAGGTCGCCTCATCCAGAATCAAGATCGGCGCGTCCTTCAGGATCACCCGCGCCAGCGCGATGCGTTGCCGTTGCCCGCCTGACAGCCGCACCCCGCGCTCACCCACCAGCGCGTCGTAACCCTGACGCCCCGCCGTATCGCGCAGGGACAGGATGAAGTCATGCGCCTCGGCCCGTTTGGCGGCGGCAATCATCTGTGCCTCAGACGCATTCGGGCGACCATAGAGGATGTTGTCCCGCACCGACCGATGCAACAGGCTGCTGTCCTGCGTCACCATGCCGATCTGCGCGCGCAAGCTGTCCTGCGTTACCCCGGCGATGTCCTGACCATCGATCAGGATGCGCCCGCCTTCGGGATCGCGTAGCCGCAGGATCAGATTGACCAGCGACGATTTCCCCGCCCCTGACGGCCCGACCACCCCAATCCGCTCCCCGGCGGCGATGGTCAGATCGACCCCGGCCAGACCGCCGCGCCCTTTGCCGTAGTGATGGGTCAGACCCTGCACCTCAATCCGGCCCCCGGTCACGTTCAGCGGCACCGCCCCTGCACGATCCGTCACCGTCTGCGGCACGGCGATGCTTTGCAGCCCTTCGCGGATGGTGCCCAGATGTTCAAAGGTCCGCACCGTCATCCACATGATCCAGCCGGTCATGGTGTTCAGCCGCAGTGCCATGGCGATGGCGGCGGCCACCTCGCCCACCGTCAAGGCACCCTGCGACCAGACCCACAGCGCAGGTCCGATCACAAGCGCCATCGCGGCCGAATTGAACAGCGCCATCGCCGCCTGTTGATCCGCGAACAGCCGCATCAAGGCCCCAAACCGCAGACGGTGGCGGCGCATGGCGCTTTGGGCGAAACGCTCTTCCCGCGAGGCATGGGCGAACAGCTTGACCGTCTCGATATTGGCGTAGCTGTCGACGATCCGCCCCGTGACGCGGGAATTGGCCGTGCTGACCTTTTCCGCCGTCAGCCCTGCCTTGGGTGCGAACCACAGCACAAAACCGACAAAACCCGCGATCCACAGCGCCAGCGGCAAGGCCAGCCGCCAATCCATGCCCGACAGCAACACCAGCGTCGCCAGCGCAAAGGCTGCGGCCTGCCAGAACGCCTCAAACACCAGAAAGGCGCTATCCTCGGCGGCGTGGCCGGTGTTCATGACGCGGTTCGCCAGACGCCCGGCGAAATCGTTCTGAAAGAACCCGACAGGCTGCCCCATCAGATGCCGATGCGACCGCCACCGCGCCTGCGCGATCATGTTGGTGGAAATGCCCGAAAACAGCACCGCCGCATTCACCGCCACCACCAAGGGGCGCAGGCACAGCAAGACCAACGCGGCCAAGGCAACCTCTGTCCCGTGGTTGGCCCAGAACACATCCGGCCCCAGCGCCATCAGATCAACCAGCCGCCCCGCGTACCAGATCAGCCCCAACTCCATCACGGCAACGCCGATGCCCATCACCCCGGCCAGCACCATCACCCGGCCAAAAGGGCGCATTTGCCCGAACAGGAACCGCAGCGGTTGGGCCACGGGCGTGCCGGGGGGCACGGGGGCGAAAGGGTCCGACAGCCCTTCGACAAAGGCGAACAGGCGGCGGGGGATCAGCGTCATTCGGCGGCGTCCTCCAGCCCGATGAAGCCGCCCGATTGCCGCGCCCAGAACCGCGCATAAAGCCCGCCCTTCGCCAGCAATTCGGCATGGGTGCCCTGTTCGGCGATCCGGCCATCTTCCAGCACCACGATCCGGTCCATCGCCGCGATGGTGGACAGGCGGTGCGCGATGGCGACCACGGTCTTGCCCTGCATCACCCCGTAAAGCGCGTCTTGGATCAGCGCCTCAGCCTCTGAATCCAAGGCCGATGTCGCCTCGTCCAGAATCAGGATCGGCGCATCCTTCAGGATCACCCGCGCCAAGGCCACGCGCTGCCGCTGGCCACCGGATAGCTTCACCCCCCGTTCACCCACATGCGCGTCATAGCCCTTGCGGCCCTGCGGATCCTCAAGCGTCAGGATGAAGTCATGCGCCTCGGCCTGTTTCGCGGCGGCGATCATCTGCGCCTCCGTCGCGTCGGTGCGACCGTACAGGATATTGTCCCGCACAGAGCGGTGCATCAGGCTGCTGTCCTGCTGCACCATGCCGATCTGGCGGCGCAGGCTGTCTTGGGTGACTTTGGCGATATCCTGACCGTCGATCAGGATGCGGCCATCCTCGGTGTCGTAAAACCGCAGCATCAGCTTCACCAGCGTGGATTTCCCCGCGCCCGACCGCCCGACAACTCCGATCTTTTCGCCCGGACGGATGGTCAGCGACAGCCGATCCAGCCCGCCCGACCCGCGCCCGTAATGGTGGCTGATCGCGTCAATCTCGATCAACCCATCGCGAAAGGCCAAAGGCTTGGCCCCCGGCACATCGACCAGCCCGATGGGATGGGCAATCGTCTCCATCCCTTCCTGCACCACGCCCAGCGCCTGCACGAGCGAGGTGAACGCCCACATGATCCAATAGGTCATGTTGTTCAGCCGCAAGACCAGCGCCGAGGCTGCGGCCACCGTCCCGACCGAGGCAACGCCCTGATACCACAGCAAAATCGCCCAACCGATGGTCGCCACGATCAGGAACCCGTTCAGCGCGGTCAGGCCGAGGTCCATCTTGGTGACGATTCGCATTTCCTGCTTGAACGTCTCACGCGCGTGTTCGATCGACTCCTTGGCGTAGTTCAATTCGCTGTCGTGATGGGCGAAAAGCTTCACCGAATGGATGTTGGTATAGGCATCCACCACCCGCCCCGTCACGGCAGAGCGCGCATCGGATGCCGCCTTGGCCGCAGGCCCGGCGCGGCGAATGGTCCAACGCACCAGCGCGGCATAAAGCGCGAACCAGATGACCAAGGGCACCAACAGGCGCGGGTCCGCCTCTGCCAGCATGATCCCGGCCCCGACCACGGTGACCGAGGCAAAGGCCACCGCGTCAAAGGTCTGGAACACCGCATCGCCCGCAGCGGGGGGCGTTTGCATGATCCGGTTGGCGATGCGCCCCGCGAAATCGGATTCGAACCAGCCCACGGGTTGGCGGATCACATGGGCATGCGCGCGCCAGCGGATCATCGTGCCGAAATTCGGCATGATCGTATTGTGTAAGAGCGCCACCTTTGCCACCGACAGGATGGGCCGCAGGATCAGCACTGCCAGCGCGACAACAATCAATTCCGTGCCATGCGACGCCCAAGCCTGCGCCGGACCGTTCTGCGCCAACAGATCGACCAACCGCCCGACATACCAGATCAGCGCCACATCGACGAAAGCCGTCACCACCGCAAGAACCGCCGTCACGGCAAAGACACCGCGGAACGGCTGGATGTATTCGCGCAGGAACGGCCAGAGCTGGCGCGGAGGGGTATCTGACTGCTCGTAAGGACCATAAGGATCCACGAGACCTTCGAAGAACTTGAACACGGGGGGTCGCCTTTTTTCGCTTCGGATCGAAGCCTTGGCGTAAGGTATAGGCCGGTTGGCGCTTTTGGGAAATGGTCAGCGCAAAAGCTGTTCGCGCGACAGGCGAAGATCGGCGGAAAGCCAGAGGGATTCCAGCCGCTTCAATTCCGCGCCCAAGGCGGGCCCAGTCAGGGCGGGCAGGTCTGCCGCGCGGATGGGGAATTCTGCCGCCACACCGCGTACAATCTCGGCCTGCCAATCGGGCGGCAAGGGGCTTTCCAGCATCGTCGCCCGCGCCAGCATCGCATCGGCGGCAAGCTCTGCCCCCAAACGCCAACCCAGCACGGCGGGGGTGGCCATGTCCCCAATCGCCACCCGCAGCGCCGCCAGATCGCG
>CALRPK020000002.1:0-23344 GCA_943370015.1 Paracoccus haematequi | reverse complement strand
CGCGGTCCCGATCAGCTCGAGATCACCGCCCGCGAGGATGCGGATATCACCATTGGCAAAAATGCGGTTCTCATAGGGGCGCAGCTCGGTCATGTTGACGTTCGCGAGCGCATGACCGGAAAGCGGTCCCTGGTACTTGTTGCTGAAGTTCCAGCCCACATTGCCGGGGCGGTTGTACTCGTTGTTCTCCAGATAGATGGGTTCGCTGGTAATCCGGCCGGACGCGATGATGTCGAGGGTTCCGGTGCTGTGGATCTTGCCCGAGACGAGGTCGATGGTCCCGAACGCGCCCTCACGACCGGCGTAAAGCGACAGCCCGCGCGATTGGGCGATCAGGGTATGTCCCCGCAAACCGGCGTTTGCGGTGTCCCACCAATCGCTGCCTGCCACCACGCCCGGGTTCGCGGCGCGCCAGTCGAAAGGGTCGAATTCGATCAGGATTTCCGAACCAGCGCTGTAGGTGATCCGGCGCGCGGACACGACTGTGTCGCGCTGGCGGATCGCATTGGTGGCGCTCAGGATAAGGTCACGATTGACGAGACGGAAATCCTTGTTGACGATGATGGTGTTGGCAAAGACCGTCACGTGATAATCGGCGCGGGAAGCCAACCAGTCGGACGCATAGAACCAGCCGCGCGACTGGATGAGTTCGAGAACGGTTCCCGGATCGAGCGTGACTCCGCCGTAGGTCTTGAGATAATTCTGGCCTTCGAGGTGCAAGACGCCGCCGGAGGTCAGGGCGGCCCATTGCAGGTTGGTCCGATCCCCGGAACGGATGTAGAGATCCTTTGCCGCCCAGAGATTGCCTTTGAGGGAGATGCTGCCAGTATCGGCGATCAGCGAAATCGAGCCATTCGCCCAAATCCCGGCAGCCTCGTAATCGCTGGTGTCGGGGGTGATAACACCGTTGTAATAGGTCTCGCTATGCGACCCGATACTGCCAGACCGCAGCCTGATGACCACATCGGTCATCGGCCCGGACAGGACGCCCAGTTTGCCCACGCTGCTCGTGGACATGCCGGTGCGGACAATATCATCGGCCACCAACTGGGTCACCGACGATCCCATGAAGACGCCCGGAGCGGCCTTGATGAGCCCCGCAGCCTCGGCAAGGACGCGGGGCGCACGCAACTGCGCCACAACGTCGATGTCCGCCCCGTTCGCGCGAAGGCTGATGAGTTCCGAGGCCTCGACAGCGGCTCTGAGCGAAACCGCCCTGGCGTCCACCACCAGTTTGCCGGTGGAGATTGCCGTGGTGGACAGAACGCCGCCATTGGCGGCCAGAAGGGTGATCTCGCGGCTGTTCAGCACGCCGCTGTTGGTCAGGGCCGCATTGGCGGTGCTGCCTGCGGACAGGGCGAGGCTGTCAGAAGCCGTAATGGTGCCCGCATTGACGAGAGAGCCTCGCGACAGGAGGGCGAGCTTGGTGGCCTGAATCGTCGCGCCGAGGTCGTTTGCAAGGCCATCCGCTTCGATCCGCAGCGAGCGGGACGCTGTCAGGCTGGCTTGGTTGCTGAAGCCTGCGAAAGCTGTGATGGCGATATCCGCTGCGGCGATCGTGCTCGCGTTGGTCATCCCGCCCGTGGTGGACTTGAGGGACAGAACCCCGGCCACGCGCAGCGAGGCCGCAGTTCCGCTGTTGGCGAGACTGCCTGTCGAGAGGATCTGGGCATCCGTGGCCTCGATCCGACCGAAGTTTTCCACGAACCCGCCGGAAGTCAGGCTGACGAGGTTTGCCATCGGGAGAGACGTGTCCGCCGTCTGGCCGAGGCGGCCGGAGTTGGTCATATTGCTGGCGGCTTGCAGGACGATCTCGGTTCCGAGGATCGAGCCGGTGCTGGTGTTGTTGAACTCGCCGGTCAGGTCGCGAATATTGACGATGGATTGCGACCGGATCTGTCCACGATTGGTCATCGCGGCCGCGCGCAAGTCGATCGCATCGGCGGCGATGCGTGCCGTGGCGGCGTTCGAGAAGGTGGTGATGGCCTTGATGAAAAGATGGCTGTCCGCTTCGATGCTCGCCTCATTGACAACCGCGCCGGCCTCGAGGCCGAGATAGGTCTTGGCGAGGATTGAGCCGACATTGGTGAAACGCCCGCCGACGGTTCCGAAGAGGTTGAAGACGTCCAGCGTGCCCGCGTTGCTGAAGACGCCCGGGGCGGTGACGCTCAGGTTTGCGGAGCGGAGGGTCGCGCCCGTATTGTTCGAGACGGCGAAGGCCGAGAGGACGGTATTCCGCGCGGCCAGCAGGGAGCCCGCATTGCCGATCCCGGAATCCGGATTCGTGGTTCCGATGAGGTCGATGTCGGTGGCCGAGATCAGCCCGGTTGCCTGGTTGGCAATCCAGCGCGAGGCGACCAAGGCCCCGTCTCGCACCTCGATGCGCCCGAGGTTCTCGAAACTGCCGTCAAAGCTGGCGCGGAACGCGCCATTGACGTTCCAGCTGCCCCGCGTCACGCCGCTGGCAGTGCCCGTGAGAAGGGCATTGCCCGCCACGACGCTGCCACCGACATCGACCTCGGCGGCGGTGAGGGTCAGCGTCCCGGCGGTCAGGATCTCCCCCGAGAAGGCGGCGCGGCGCGTCACGGAGGCGGTGATGGCTTGCGTGGCCGAGAGACTGCCCGGTGCGGTGAGGCTGTCTGCGGCGAGCGAGAGCGCTGATCCGGTCACGGTGCCACTAATACGCAGAACACCCCCAGCGGTCGCGGTTACGGCACCCGCACTGGAAAGAAGACTGTTTGCCTCAATCCAGATGGTTGGAGCGCGGAGTTGCAGGGCACCTTCGGCAAAGCTGCGTCCGCCGTGGGAGATGAGGGACGACAGGGTCCAGATGTTGGTGGCAGGTCCAGACAGCGTCATCGAGGCGTTGTTGGACAGGGTGGCCCCGGACAAATGGAGTTGCTGGGCGGCAAGAAACGATCCTGTTCCCAAGGACAGCTGCGGTCCGGTGAGGATCATCACGCCTTTTGCGGCCAGAGTGCCGGTGCTGGAGACGCCCGATGTGAAGGCTGTCGCGACCAGAGCGCCGTCTGCCTGCAGGTGTCCGAGGTTCGAGATGGATGCGGCCCCGAAGGTGGCGTCCCCTGCAAAGGTCATCACGCCGCTGTTGGAAAACTCGTCAGTCAGCATGAAGTCGCGCGTTGTCGAGGCCGAGACGAGGTTGGTGTTCACGAAGGCACCGGTCCCTGCGCCGATCTCTATCGCATCGCCGGCGACGAGTGTGCCGGCATTGCTGAAACGGGAGGGGGCGGTGATCCGGACGGAGCGACCGGCGTAGATTTTGGAAAGGGCAGAGGCGATGATGTTCGGGCCGGTCAGGCGCACTGAGCCGTTTGCGGATTCAAGCGCCCCGTTGAGGCGCAGATTGAGGGGCGCGGTCAGTGAGATGTCGCCGCCTGCGTTGATGCGCCCATCGAGATAGAAGGTCTGAAACGCAAGGCGCACGGAGGTGCCGGCCGTCAGGCTTTGTGTTGCATCGTTCGGCTTGAGGCCTGCGATCAGCCGGCCGCTCGTGCCGAGGGCGAATTGCGACAGGCTGTCTCGCCCGACCAATTCGATGCTGCCGGCGGTGGCGAAGACACCTTCATTCTGGAACAGGTCGATGTCACCGCGGCGGCGGAAATCGCTGACGAGGAAGATCTCGCCCCGGTTGATGATCTGCCGGCTCGCAAGGGTACCTGTCGCGGCGCGGACGAGACCGGATGTCGTATTGCTGAAGCTGGGTCCGACGGTGACGAGTTCGGCATCAGCAATGAGCACACCCGCGTTCTCGAGGAGCCCGGTCGAATTGAGGAAAATTCGATCATAGCTTGCGAGGGTCCCGGAGTTGATCAGGGTCTCGGTCGCGGCGATATCGATGAAGAGCGCTGCGGTGATATTGCCGGGGTTCCTCACATTCGTGCCGCTGAGCGCCACGTTGGTCTGACCGATGATCGCTCCAGCGTTTGTGATGGTCGGAGCGGCCAGACTGGCTGAGGCCAAAGTGCCGATGGTGCCGGCGTTCGAGATTGTCCGGGTCGCCGTGGCGACAATATCACCCGAAGCGCGCAGATCGGACTTGCCGGTGGCCGTTATGGTCGTGGCCCGCAGGAAGGCCCGTGCGGCTTGCAGGAAGCCGTCATTCAAGAGCGTCGCGCCTGCGGTGAGGCGGAGGTCACCTTCGGAGGCGATGGTCCCGAAGTTCATCACCTCACCGACGGCCGTAATCGAGATCGAACGTGAGAGAACGGTTCCGGTCGCGGTGTTGGTGAAATTGGCGAGCTCCAGCGACAGGCTGTCCACGCCGCGCAGGATGCCTGCGTTTGTGATCTGGCGGTTGGTCCCGGTAAAGCTGAAGGCTGCGGCTTCGATGATCCCCGTGGCCTCGTTGATCAGATTGCCGGCATAAAGGATGGCGGAGGCATCAAAGCCGCGCAGGTCCGCGCTGTTGCGGAAATCGCCGGAGGCGGTGACGGCAAGGCGGGAGGCTCCTGTCGTCAGCTGCGGGGCGACGTAGACATCGCGTCCGAGGGAAAACGAGGCCGTCCGGACCGATACATCGGCATTGGAGAAGACCGCACTGGTGGCAAAGCTGGCAAGCCGCCCCACATTGGCGACCACGACCCGATCGGCGACGATGGTCGCGTCGGTGACCCCGAGATCCACGCGGGCGGAAAGGTTGACGGTGCCCGCCGCCGAAGCGTAGGCGCCGAAGGAGAGCGTGCCGGCCGCGGCCGTGATCCCACTCCCCGATTGCACATCGCCCAGAAGGGTGAGTGTCCCGCGATCGGCATTCAGCGTGACGCCGGAGAAGCCGTAGATCCCGGTCCGGCTGTTGGTCAGAATGGCAGTGGGGGAGGAGACCACGACCTGACCTGCGGTGGACGTGATGTCGCGATCCAGCGAAACATCACCTGCGGCGGAGCTGATGGCCACCTGCGAAACCGCACTGGCTGAAGTGACCATGACCGCGCCGCGTCCCGTCACGGTCAGGTCTGCGCTTTTGGCTTGCAGCGCGCCCTGTGTGCGCACACCCAGTCCGGCCTCGGTTCCGACGATCTGGATGCGACCGGCTTCCATCGCGCCAAACGCTGTGGCGTCAACCGCGAACCCACCCGCCCCCGGGGCGACCGTCCCGGTGGCGGCTCCGTTCGCTAGGTTGCGAGTCAGATCCCAGCTTTGCGCCCCGCCCTGGACATTGATCAACCCCGTGGCCGTGACGCGGCCATCGATACTGACGGTCCGCCCGATCAGATTGACGGTCGTGGTCCCGCCTGTCGCGCCATTCAGGCCATTGCGGCCAACGGTCACCGCCCCCCGGGTCACATCGAGCAGCACCGAAGCGCCCGAGATGATCGGCACGCCGGTTGTCAATGTCCCGGTGGCTGTGTTGACGAAGCTGCAACCGTTGCAGGTCACACCATTCGGATTGGCCACGACAACGTTCGCGCGCGAGCCTGCGACTTCGATCGCCCCGGTCAGTGAGGTCGTCTCGGTCCCCCTCACCTCGTTGACAATGACAGTCGCCGGTGCAACCGTCAGGTTCGGATTGGCCGATATCGTCCCGGCCCGCTGCGTGGTCACGCCGGTGCGGGCGTTGTTGAGCACCACACCCTCCGCACCGACATTGAAGCGCCTATACTGGTTCAGCGAAACACCGTCTGCGTTGGGCGTCGCCACGTCGACAACTGGGGCTGGCGTTCCGGTCCGGAGTGTCGGCGCGAACCCGACGTTGCCGTTCGGGTCGATGATGATCTCTTGTGCTTGCGCCATTGCGGTCAGAGGCGGCTGCAGCGCAAGCAAGGCGCACAGCAGGAGCGAAACGCCCCGCGATCCAAAACGCAAAACCATCGCCCGTAGCGTTCGCAGCCCAAAAACCTGATGCATCGCAATCACCCAAAACTGGAGGGTCACGCTCCCTCACGCCGCCGTGATTCGACTTGGGCGTGTTTCGCAAAGTGAAAGGCGCGACAGCTGCGGCTTGCCTATGACGGGCGCGGCAGTGGCGACGTCGGCGCATTTGGGCGACACCGGGGTCAAGCCGGTTCTGACAACGCCTCCCCCAGAAGGCGGGACGCCTCCTCCCGGCCAATGTCGCGCCGGTCCAGCAGCACCTGTGCCAATCGCAGGAGCACAGAGCGCTGTGCGGTCAGAATCTCCCCCGCGCGGGCCTCGGCGGCTTCGATCCTTTGACGAACGCGGGCCTTGAGCTCCTCTTGCCGCTCGAGCGCCGCCTCCGGATAGCCAAGCCACACGGGCCCGGACGCACCAAGACCCCAAGTCGTCTCGATTGAAAGTGCCAAGTGTGTTGCCACAGCCAAATCAGATTGGACAGGACCGCCAGAACCCGCCGATGCTTGACCCAGAACCAGACGTTCGGCCGCACGTCCTGCCATGCTTCGACAGATTTCATTCTCAGCGTCAGACAGAAGGCCGTGTCTGGGAAAATCCTTGTAGCGTACGAGGCCTCCCGACTCCGAGATGCTTATGCTTTGAATAGTTCCAAGCCCAAGAGCGATTGAGGCGATCGCGTGCCCGGCCTCATGCACCGCAATCCGCCACAGGATGTCTCTGGTCGAGTCATCTTCTGGAGTTTTCAGGTGTTTCCTCACCAACTCCGCGTTGAGGGCACGCTTTTCGTAACGGGCGTCCGACCGCGCCGCACGGATCGCGGCATCCAAGCTCGCGAGACTTTGACCCACAGATTGACGGGCAAGCTTTTCAAGTCCCGCTTGGTCCGCGTCGGTTGGCAGGGCCCGTTGCAGCAAGGCCAACAGCGCGGAAGAATCCGGCAGAGGCATCTCGACCTTGTGGTCGAAGCGGCCCGCGCGAATGATGGCGGAGTCGATGCGATCAGGATGGTTGCAAGCGCCCACCACAAGCACACCTGCTTCGGTTGCCAGGGAATTCATTTCACCAAGAAAGCCGTTGATGACCTGCAGCCGGTAATTCTCGCCATGTCGGTCATCGCCGCTTCGCGAGCCGACCGCATCGATCTCATCGATGAACAGGATGGCCGGCGCCAATCGCCGCGCATTGGCGAAGCTCTTGCGCATCTCGCGGAGCATGTCGCCGAGGTGGCCGGCAGATTGCCATTCGGCAAAGCTGGCTGTCACGCAAGCAATGCCCGCTGAGTTTCCCATCGCACGGGCCAACCAGGTTTTCCCTGTACCCGGTGGTCCGAACAGCAACAGCGAATGGCTGAAATCAGACCATGCGATCTCGCCCGCCCGCCATGCCAGAAGATCGGAGACCATCCGTTTTGCAATCTTCACCGCAGGGCTGTCGACAAAATCGGTTTCCAATCGAGGACCGGTCGTTTGTGACCCGGTAATGGTACCGAGACGCTCTGCCAGTTGGGCAACCGGAGCCATGCGCAGCACGGCGGCCACGGTCGCCGTATCGAGGCGGGACAAGAAGACGTCCGGCGGAAGTTGCTGACTGAAGGCCGCCAGATCGAGGTTTGCGGTGTCCCTGCGGCGAAGAAGTTCTTCTAGGGTTTCAGCCCTGATTGGCGAAAACGGCAGAACCCTAGGCCCCGTCTGTCGCATGAACGGCGGTAAGGATAGCCCGATCGGCAGAAGCACGATCACAGGCTGCGGCTTGTCGAGCAACTGGAGCAGTTCAGAGGTCAGCCTCTCCTCCGCATGTTTACTCACAGAGGACTCTGAGACCGTAGGTCGAATGATCTTACATGTTTGGCCGGGCAAACAAATCCGTAGGATATCGGCAACGTTTTCGAGATCCGGAAAGTCGATCTGGCTGATGACTGTGATCGCTCCCGAGACACAAAGCGCGTCAAACTGTTCCTGACTGCCAATCGTTGCGGACAGGCTCAACGTGTTCAGGAGTTGCCGGGTTGGGATCGCATTTGAAGGGGATTGAACCGGGCGCTCTGTCGTCTGTTCCATCGACGTGGCGGTTGCCGGTTCATCCGTACAGGCCTCCTCTGTGTCCTTATCTGCTTCCTCCGCCGGGATGTCTTCCCAGAGGCAGCCCGCGTGGGAAATCTGCAGACGGCCAATGAAAAGATCTGCAAGAAACTGCCAAGCCGGCGTGACCGGTGCTTGGGCGGGGTGATCGGCAGGGGTGATCATTGTCAGAACCTTTCTCGGCAAAACGGGACCAAGCGATCACGGCGCACCGGATCGGCTTTGTGGTGGTCAAAAATCCGGGGGGTGTCGGGTGAGCCTGAACGGTTTGGGTTCAGACGAACTCGGGCTTGCGTGTTGTCGCCGTCGACAATTGGCGCCAGTCGATGCCTGCAAACAGGGCTTCGAACTGCACCTTCGTCAGCATCACCGGGCTAGACTGCGCCTTCGGCCAGATAAACGGCTTACCATTCAGTCGCTTCATCACCAGCACCAGGCCGGAACCATCCCACACGATCAGCTTGAGGCGGTCAGCGCGGCGTGAGCGGAACAGCCAGATGGCACCATCATACGGGTCAAGATCGAAGCTGTTGGCCACATGGGCGACCAGACCGTCCATGCCCTTGCGGAAATCGATGGGTTTGGTTGCACGGTAGATGCGGAAGTTGTTCGAAGGGATCATCACAAGCCAACCTTTATCGCGCGCAAGATCCCCGACAGGTCATTGGCCGGAAAACCGGGCGGAACCACCAGCTCAGCCTGGCCGAGCCGTATCACACAGCCATGGGCGGTTGGGCGCATTTCAGCCGTCTTGGTCACCGTCTTCGTGGGCGGCAAGAGTTCCACGAAGTCGATAGCGCTGCTTTCATCCTTGGCAGCTTTGAGCCACTTGTGAAACAGGCCGGCGGTGACGCCAAGCTCTTTGGCGACGTCGATGGCCTTGGCGCCATCTGCGACCTTGCGAACTGCTACGCGCTTGAGTTCCTCAGGCCAGACACGAGCGCCTTTGCCGTTCACGGCGACCTTGAAGCCCCAAACCTCCTGACCGTTCTTGGCTTCAGCATCCAACATCCTGACCTCCTGTCTTCAGACGAGGCCATCATCGCAGATCCCAAGTTTTCTTAAACATACCCCCGTTGCACCGGATACCTTTCAGCAGGGATTGGCGGTAAAGGCCAAGCTGCGCCCGCGCGCGGGTCAGGCTTTCCTCACCCGCGTCGAGTTCGGAGAAAAGCTCCTCGATCTTCGCGACGATGCGGTGTTGTTCGGGGAGGGGTGGGAGACTGATCGCCCGATCCATCAGCCTACTGAGTTCTACGCTATGGACGGTGGTTCCGTCTTTCACGCAACGTCGCAGGATTTCACGTTCGTCCGCTTTGAG
This sequence comes from Paracoccus haematequi, assembly GCA_943370015.1. Lineage (GTDB taxonomy): Bacteria > Pseudomonadota > Alphaproteobacteria > Rhodobacterales > Rhodobacteraceae > Paragemmobacter > Paragemmobacter haematequi_A. Next base: position 14,113 of record CALRPK020000002.1, on the reverse strand, counting down.
GGCATGAAGAACAAAGCGCGCATCAATTCCATCATGCGGGGTCAATGCTCGCATGTCTTGGTTGATGGTGACATCCACCTTGTTGACGGCTACCGGAAAGGTATGTGCCAAGATGCCTGAGCGCGTGACGATCAGAACAGAATCTGCCTCAACCAGCGAAGTCGATGAGTTCGCAATCGCAAGAGCGGTGATTCCGTCAATGCTCGACGTGATGGTTTCGGTCTTCATGTCCTTCGGAGATACCCAAGGGATAGGCCCACCCCAGAAATCAGGGCGCGCCTTCGACGGTGTTCCGCCGCCTTTCCAATGACCAAGTTCGGCAAGGGCGGCTTTGGCCCAACCCTTCGGCAATCCCGTCATGCCGACAGCGCCTCATTCATCTCGTCCATCACGGCCGCGTAATCCTCGCCGAACAGCGCGAACATGCGCCCCAGACCTCCTGCCGCATCAAAGGGGGACAAGTCCAGATCTTCCACCTCGATCCGGACCGAACCGGCGATGTGGTCGCGGATCATCCGCAGCCAATCCATCTGCGCGTCAGAGAATTTCTCGCCCGCGCCGGAATGGCGGCGCAGGATCCAGTTTTGGAAATTACGGCGCACGCGGTCTTCGGTCGGGGTCAGCGTGGCATCCAACCCGGTCACCCGGCGGATCAGGGCGACCAGTTGCGTCAACTCACTTCCCGGCGTGCTGCCCTTGAAGCCGTCAAGATGGGCATAGGCCCGCCAGACATAATCGGGCGACAGCCGGGGCGCGTCGGCCTTGATCGTGGCCAGCAGGTCCTTGATCATCGCAAAGGTCACGGCAGACCGGCGGGCAGGCTGGGTGTAGTAGATCGTCAGCGCCTCAATCCTGTCGCGGTGATCGGTCAGCCAGTCGGAAAACTCTTGCGCGATCTTCTTGGCATTCTCGGCCACCTCGCCCGCCCATTCCGACCGGATCACCATATCCATCGTGTCATGGTCGATGGTCTGTTCATGGTCGCGGCGGATGGTGTCCAGCAGGTTGATCAGATCACCATTCAGCACTTTGGCGGCAGCGGTCACCAGCTTGTCGCGCGCAGCGTTCAGCGCGGCCTCATCCGGCGCGTCCTGCCCGATGGTGGATTTCGCCAGCGCCTCCACCCTGTCGCCGTCGATGGCGTCGAACAGGTCACGGATGATGGATTTCAGCGGCTTGCCCGCCTTTTCGGTGATGCGCTTCTGTTCATCGGGGCCAAGCTGCTTGTCCAGCCGCGCCAGACGGGCGGCGAGGGAGGAGACCGCATCCTCATCCGTCGCGCCCATCATGACGCCCATCGCCAGATCCTTGAAGGGGATCGAGGGCTTGGTGTCCAAGGGCTGGCTGGCGGTCTTGACCGATGTCGTCACCCCCACGGCATCCACGATCACATAATGCGTCTTGGCATTGGCCGAGGGCGTGACCTTTTTCAGGTCATCCCCGGATACGACCCGCGTGCCGCGCCCCTTCATCTGTTCGAAATAGTTCGCGGATTTCACATCGCGCATGAACAGCAGGCATTCCAGCGGCTTCACATCGGTGCCGGTGGCGATCATGTCCACCGTCACCGCGATGCGCGGGTAATAGGCGTTGCGGAAGTCGGACAGGACCGATTTCGGATCGTCGGCCTGATGGGTGATCTTGCGGCAGAAGTCATTGCCCTCGCCGAACTCCTGCCGGACGGTGTTGATGATGTCGTCGGCATGGCTGTCCATCTTGGCGAAGATCAGGGTTTTCGGCACCTCGGCCCGGTTGGGGAAAATGGTGGGCAGGCTGTCACGGAATGCGCGTATCACGGTGCGGATCTGGTCAGGTGCGACGACGGACCGGTCAAGCTGGGTGGCGGCATATTGCTCGTCCGCGTCCTGCTTTTCCCAGCGCTTGGCGCGGGTCTCGCGTTCCCGCTTTTGCACCATCTGTTGCGCCGCGATCTTGCCGCCCGCCTGCGTCACCTTGGTGTCGATGATATAGACCTCATTCCCGACGTTCACGCCGTCGGCAACGGCCTTTTCGTGGGTGTATTCACTGACGACATTCTTCTGGAAGAAGCCGTAGGTGCGCGCGTCCGGCGTGGCGGTCAGGCCGACAAGGAAGCTGTCGAAGTATTCGATCACCTGACGCCAAAGGTTGTAAATCGACCGGTGGCATTCATCGATGATCACAAGGTCAAAGAATTCCGGCGGAACCTTTGGGTTATAGGTAACGGGCAGCGGCTCCTTGCGCAGGGCAACGCGTTCGGCAGGGTGTTGATGCTCTGCCCCTTCGGGAAGGTCTTCGCCCTTCAGGATCGAATACATGCGCTGGATGGTGCAGATGATGACCTGCGCATGCGGCGAGATGGCGGAGGATGTCAGGCGTTGGACCGTGTAAAGCTCGCTGAACTTGCGGCTGTCGTCGTTGGGGACATAGGCCATGAACTCCTGTTCGGCCTGTTCGCCCAGGTTCTTGGTATCGACAAGGAACAGCACCCGGCGTGCGCGGGCGTGCTTCAGCAGCCGATAGACCTGTGTGATGGCGGTGAAGGTCTTTCCCGATCCGGTCGCCATCTGGACCAGCGCGCGGGGTTTGTCCTCCTTGAGCGACTGTTCCAGCTTGGTGATTGCCGTGACCTGACAGTGGCGCAATCCCGTCGGATCGAGCGGGGGCAGATCGTGCATGGCTGCCCGAAAGGATTTCGGCTGCCGTGCCCATTCGAGCAGGGTTTCCGGCCGGTGGAAGGCGAAAACCTCCCGCGAGCGCGGCTTGGGGTCGCGTCCATCGGTAAAGCGGGTGATCTGCCCTGTCGCCTCATAGACAAAGGGGCGCGGGGTGTCGGTTGTGACCCATTTCAGTTGGGCATTGGCATATCCGGCAGACTGGGTTTCCACCGTGGTGATCACGGATCCCCAATTGTCCGGCTTCGCCTCAACTGCCCCAAGTGGTGTTTTGTCGGCGAACAGGACGTAATCGGCAGGGCCGACGCTGGTGACATATTCCCGGATCGCCACGCCCGTCCCGGCGGAATGGTCGATGGCGGTCTTCGGCTGCACCACCCAGCCGGATGCGGACAGACGCGCGTCGATCTGATCGCGCGCGAGTTGTTCCGGGGTCTGGTTGGGTTGGGGCACTGATATACCGATGTCACACGAAATGGTTGTGCAAATGTGCAAGTTCGCAGCGCGGCTGGCAAGAATGGAAATCTGCGGGACGCAGTTGATTGGGAATGACAAATCGAGAAACACACCGTCAGTTTTGGATGACCAAGACGCCTCTCGAGTGAACGGCGCAACCGAGGCTGCCGCACAGGCACAGCAGCCGGATGCCGAGTTGATAAAAAAGCTGCGACCTGCGCGCGCAGGTGCGGGAAAGCTTCGGAAAGATCGTCATGTCGATGATGGTTCTGCCGCGCTACCGGCATCAGTCGCTGGATGATCTGCAACATCTGGTGCTAGAGCCGATGATCCGGGATCGGATTGCCATCGCCCATCCCGGTGGGAAAGATCGGGGGGAATTGGTGGATGTGTCGGGCATGGCGATCTGGGCCAGCCTGTCGGACGAGGCCGAGGCGAAGCTGCGCGGCCAGATCCGCGCGGGCGTTTGGCCGGTGCATCTGGCGGCCGACGATTGGACCAGCGGCGCGAGCACTTCGCTCCTCATGATCATTGTGCCGGCCCGAAAGATGATCAGCCAAGTTCTGGCCATTGTTGACCCACCGATGGCATTGACACGCTGACGTAATGGCCAAGTAGCCGCACTTCGTTATCTTGGGATGACATGGTCTAGCAGGTTGCTGAAATAGTCAGCGAGCTGGAGCGCTTTGTCTGTGGCAAAAGCGACGACCCCGGGTTTTCGGCTGGTTTGGGCGAAGGATATGCACTCTCAGCACGTGTTGTTGGTGAGATTCAGTCAGCAGCCGGGGCAGTCGGGCGAGGTTGTTGGCGGCCATCGTCAGGATGAAGCGGGACCGCACGCGTTCGACGCCGCGATAGACGGTTTGCGCCATGCCGCCGATGGTTTTTGCCCAACCGAAGGCCTCTTCAATCCGCGTTCGGGTGCTTGATCGAGAGGGCATAGCCCTTGTGTCGGGTCGTGCGGGCGTCGATCGCTGAATAGCGTGATTTCTGCGCGACAAGCGGGGTCACACAGGCCTTGCGCAAGTCGGCGACGAACCCTGCGGCGTCGTAACCCTTGTCCGCGCCCATCGTCAGCCGCCGGGTCGATCCGGGGGAGTGGCGATGGATCATGTCCAGCGCGGCGCGGCGTTCGGCATGACCGTCGGCCTGGGTCAGGTCGCCCTGCACGATCAGGCCAGAGCGGTTCTCCATCAGCGCATGCCCCATGAAGCACAGCACCGCCCCGGTGCCGGGAGATTTCTTGTAGAGCCGGGCCTCGGGATCAGTTTTCGAGACATGGGTGGCATTGAAACGCTTCTCGCCCCGGAAATTGACGTCGGCATTGCGGTGCTGGTGGGTGGCGAGGGGCATCGGGTTTGTATCGGGTTCGGGTTGGGCGGGCTGGTCCGCGGCGATGCCGTGTCCGGGTGGATCACTGGGCCCCTCATCCTTTGGCGGGGCACCCTCTGCCTTCGGCTGGAAGCTCTTCATGGAGGCCCAGGCCTTGACCAGCGTTCCGTCGACCGAGAAGTGCTCGTCCGACAAAAGCGGCGCGACCTCGCGATGCACCAGGATCGCCGCCATCACCTTGCGCGACATCTCGGTGGTCAGCAGCCGGTCGCGGTTCTTGGTGAACACGGTGGGGATGACGTTGCCCCCAACTTTTATCCAGCGTGAGCGAGACTCCGGGTTTGAGTTTTGCCTGTTTGGGCGGGTTGGGCAACGGGGGCTGGCGCGGAGCTTTGCGGGTTGCGCAGCGTCAGGCCCCGTTGCGGTTTGAAGGTCTGGGCGAACTCGGCTGGGGTCTGCCACCATCGGCGGCAGGCGTTCCGTCGATTTGTTGCAAGGTATCGCTCCACTTCGACCGTCAGACCGCTTTTCGCCCTGTGCGTCGAGCAAGGCGGTCTTGGCCCTTTGCGGTCGTTCAAGCTGTTGCGCGGCCTTTGCCAAAGCGGCCATTCAAGCAGGGCGGGGCAACCTGCGGCAGCCAGCCTGTAACGAAACCGAGGCCTCCATGCCCATTGCGGCAAGCACAACGCGGCGAGGCAGGTCCAAAAGGCGATGGGCATGTTAATCCACGGAAATGCAGGAACTTATGTTGGTCAGGATAATCAAACGCTAGACGGTAACCGCTGCCTGAGGGCATGTTTCGCCTGCTCGGACATGAGCTCAAAGGGCATTGATATGAAATCTAAGCCACTGAATCCCAGGATACGGGCAGTATTGGAGTTTGGCCCAGTTCTTGGGTTCGTCGTGGCCTATCTGATCTACAGGAACGACACAGTCCTGATAGCTGGCACCGAATACACCGGCTTCGTGGCGGTCATCGCAGCCTTCATACCTGTTTTTCTTGTCGCGATCGGCGCTCTTTGGTTGCTGTCTCGGAGAGTGTCCAAAATACAGCTTGTTACTGGGGCTGTGGTCCTAGTGTTCGGCGGGCTCAGCGTCTGGCTGAATGACCCAAGATTATTCAAGATGAAACCGACCTTCATCTACCTGCTTCTCGCCCTGATCCTTGGGGTTGGCCTGTTCACGGGGCGATCCTGGTTGAAGCTAATCGCCGAAGACAAGATACCGCTTCAACCCAAGGGTTGGGAAATTCTCACGAAACGCGTGGTTTTTCTCTTTCTTCTGTCAGCCGGTGCCAATGAACTGGTCTGGCGCACCCAATCTGAAACGTTCTGGGTGCTTTTTGAGACCTTTGCGATGCCCGTTGTCATCATCGTGTTCTTCCTGGCGCAGATCGGCCTCTACCTTGACTACGCAACGCTGGACCAACCGAAGAAAAAGCGCCGACCGAAAAAACCGACTGCTTGACCCGCGACCACATCAGGAAATCGAGTTTCCAGTGAAACTCGATCCCAAAGTCACAAAGCCTCCGCTAACCCTTGCTGACGGAAAAGACCTTTTCAGGTTTCATGGCTCCCGCTCTGCTGGATGGCCACTGCCGCGTGTGCCTGGCTGCGCGACAGCACGTCTGTTATGGTTTCGGCCGTGGCCTTGTCGGTGCCGAATAACACCAGCGGCAGCAGCACGCCGTCGGGCCGTTCGACCGGACGGTAGGGGCTTTTGACATGGGCGATTTCAAGCAGGTTCATCCGGCTTGAGTTCGGTGGCGCGCGGTCTTCGCGCGGCAACCAGACCGCGCCCACACCGGGTTTCCCGGGCCTGCCGATAGCAAAGACGCCAGCGATTTGCGACCAGTCCAGATGGACATGATCGGGACCAACCTGATAGACGACACCGTAGCGGCTAATTCGAAGCGTTCCGCCCGGCGCACTCGGAGGGATTCGGTTCCAGCGAAACCACACAAAAGCCGCCGGTGCCAGAATGCCCACCACCAACATGGGCCAGACGATGTGGTCGATGCTATCGGGTGGAGGCGGCCCACCCCACGGGAAGAACACTGCGATCATCACAAGTCCATATGCGCCGAAAGCAATTTCGGACCCGCGCTTGATCATCACGAGACGAGTCGGGACAGTGAAAGTAGCATCAGGTATGTCGCCCGACGCACCCATCGGCGCTGCCATATCCCCCACTCCTTGACCCATACTCCCTGAACTTAGGGTCGCTGTCCTACCGGCGGCAAGTCCCGCTGATGCACAACTATCTGCGGTCTTGAGTTTCTATGATGCAAAAAATCTCGGTTTCGCTTGTCCACAGACTTCACCGCTTGTCTAGGGTGGAACGGCTCTGTCACCGCCTCTCGCGCTGCGAAAGAAAGGCCTCTAGATCCGCATACCACGAGGAATTGCAGCGCGCCCATTAGTCCGGTTTCCGTTCGAGAGGTCGGCATAGCCTGTCGCGTCGACCGGCGGCTTTCCGCCCTCCACGTCGATGAGGACCTGAAGATGCTGCGTGACTACCGAGTGGCTGCTTTGTCCGCAAAGCTGCCTTCTGAGCCGGGTTAGGTTATTTGTAAGATCCGAAGTGTCACACTCTCTCTGAGGCAAGTCTCCTTGCGCTCTATCTCTCACGCAAAACCACAATCTGCTTCGAACAAAGTCTGGTATTTCTGGGATCGCGCCCCCGTTTTGGACCTGTAGCAGCAGATCATCGGACTGGCTGGCGAGATCGTGTTGGTGCGACGGATGCGGAAACGCACTTCGAACCCCTCCTTTCCCGCCATCACGTTGCTCGTCGCCGCCGTGGGTGCTTGGGGGGCAGCGGCGGATGTGGACCGTTCTTTAGCCACAGGCGGAAAGGGCGATAACGGGTGCGGATGTCCAGATGGCGGACACCAATGCGACGGTTGCAAGAAACGTGGCGGTCCATTGCACGAAGACCGACACGGCGGGTCTGCGGCGGATGGACCACAACATCAGCCCTTGAAGGCTGACCAACAGGACCGCCGCGCCAATCAGCGCAGCGCGTGGGTTCAGATCGGGCGGCCAGATGCGCGAGCAGGACAGGCCCTGCACCGCATAAAGGGTCGAGAACCCGATCAACCAGACCGTCATCGGCAGGGACAGGCGTAGGATGTGGCTCATGAAAAGCCTCCGGGCAGCCAAGCCGCTGCAAGCGCGACAAGTCCCGTTGCGGCGGTGAAATTGGCCCATAGCCCGACAATCCGCACCTCGCCCCGGCGCAGGCGCTTTCCGGCGATCCGACGCAGGACAAGATAGCCGAACATGACAAAGGCAATTCCGGCATGAAACACCACATGGCCCGCAAGCAGCCAAAGGGTCGCGTCATAGGCATGCAGGTCCGGCGTCGGGCGGTTCACAAACACCGTTGCTGCCGCCCCTGACAGCGCCGCCAATCCGGCAAAGCCCAGACCGAGGGCGGGCCACATCCGGCGCGCTTGCAAGATCGCTTTGACCAGCAGGCGTGGTGCCCCGGCCAGCAGGGCTGCACCCCCCACGGCCAAAGCCACGGCCCAACTGTCCGGTTGCAGATAGGAAGGCGGCGGCCAGTTCGGCGCGACCGTCCACAGGAAGGCATATCCGAACACCAGCGATCCGAAATGCACGCCATCCGCGACCAGCAGGAACACCGATCCCCACCACCCCGGCGGATCGTCGCTTTCATGGGCCAACGGCAGCATGACCCCATGACCGGCATCGACCAACCCTTCATCCCGGTCCCGTGCCAGACCCCAGACCCAGATCAGAGCCACGGTGACGATCCCCAGAATGGCAAGGGCCGAGACGAGATAGGCATCGAACAGGGGGGCAAGAAAGGCGGTGCTGGTCACCACCGCCAAAACGATAGGCAAGGGGGAGTTTCCGGGCAGCACGACGATCTGATTGGGATCACCGCGCGCCGTTGAGACGATCAGCGTCTCGCGCCTGTTGCGCGTCGTATCGGCCAGATAGCCCTCGCCCCGCGCGATCTTGACCGGCAGGTCAGGGTCATCGGCCAGCGGATAGCGGGTTTTCACGATTGGGATCGAGGCGAAGCCGTAGTTCGGTGACGAAATCGGCGTTGCCCATTCCAGCGTATAGGCCCCCCACGGATTGCGCCGCCCCCGCATGGCGACGAAGGCGTTGACGGCCACATCCACGATGACCAGCGCAAAGCCTGCCGCCATCACGAAAGAGGCGACCGAAGCGACGAGGTTCAGCGCCTCCCATCCCTGACCTTCGTCATAGGTCCATGTGCGGCGCCGCTGGCCCAGCAGGCCCGCGACATGGATGGCCAGAAAGGTGACGTGAAAGGCAGGCACGACAAGCCAGAACGCGGCCTCGCCAAGGCGGAAGAAGCGGACGCTTCCGGTCACAAGCGGCAGGAAGTAATAGACGGCCGCGATCATCGGAAAGACATAGCCGCCGATCAGCACGTAATGCAGATGGGCCACCACGAAATGCGTGTCATGCACCTGCCAGTTGAACGGCACGACCGCCAGCATCACGCCCGTCAACCCGCCGATCACAAAGGTCGCGAAAAACCCCATGATCCAGAGCATCGGCAGGTCCATCCGGACCCGCCCTTTCCAAAGCGTGCCCGTCCATGAAAAGATCATCATCGCGGTGGGAACGGCAACCAGCGTCGAGGCTGCCGAAAAGAAGGCCATGCCCAGATGCGGGATGCCCGTGGTGAACATGTGGTGGACCCAGAGCCCGAAGCTCAGCACCGCCAAGGACACCGCCGCCGCGACGACATAGCCATAGCCCAGCAGCGTCGTGCGGGCCATGACAGGCAGGATCGTGGCGATCATCCCGGCGGCGGGCAGGAAGATGATGTAGACCTCGGGGTGGCCGAACAGCCAGAAAAGATGCTGCCAAAGCAGCGGATCGCCGCCATTCTCGACCTGAAAGAACGGCCAGCCCAAGGCGCGTTCCACCTCAAGCAGAAGCGAGCCGAGGATCATGGGCGGAAAGGCGGTCAGGATCATCATCGACACCACAAGGATGAACCACGCGAAAATCGGCAGGCGCGACAGGGACATGCCCGCCGCGCGGTAGCGCAGCACGGTCACGACCACTTCGACGGCGGTCGCTATGGCCGAAACCTCGATCGAGGTGATGCCCAGCAGCCAGACATCCGCCCCGATGCCCGGCGAGAAGGCCGCCGAGCTGAGCGGCGGATACATGAACCAGCCGCCATCCGGGGCCAGACCCATCAGCATGGCAAGGATGACCGCGCTGCCGCCGAAGATATAGACCCAAAGCCCATAAGCCCCGAGGCGCGGGAAGGCCATGTCGCGTGTTCCCAGCATGCCGGGCAACAACAGCACCGACATCGCTTCGAAAAAGGGGATGGCAAACAGGAACATCATCACGGTGCCATGCATCGTGAAGACCTGATTATAGACCTCTGGCGTCAGAAAGGCCGACCCCGGCGTCGCCAACTGGGCCCGCAGAAGCATGGCAAGGATACCGCCGATCACGAAGAAGACGGTTGCGACGGCCAGAAACACCCTGCCGATGTCGTTGTTGCTGCTGGTCGTCAGCCAGCCCGTCAGGCCGGGTCGGGGGGCCCATATCCGTGCCAAATCGCGATGCAGGCGCAGCGCTGTTCCCCGTTTTGGGTGCGGGCCCTTGGCGGTCAAGGCGTGCCCTCCTGCAAGAACCGCGACCATGCGGTCGCATCATGGGCCATCACGGTAAAGACATGCTCGCGGTAGCCCCGGCCGCTGAATTCCGCGCTTTGGCCCGCATAGGCACCGGCCACCGTCGCCTCGATCCGCAGGACGTTCACATGGCCCGGAATCGCGTCAAGCTTGCCGCCAAGACGGGGCACCCAGAATGAATGGATCACATCGCGGCTTGTGATCTCGACGTCGACGGGTCGGCCTGCGGGAATGTGAAGAATGCCTTCGGTCACCTGTCCGGGCAGATCGGGGTAGCTGAAGGTCCAGACCCATTGCCGCGCCTCGGCACGCACGGTGACCAGATCGCTTGTCGCGCGGGGCAAGAGCCGTTCACCGATGAAAAGCCCGAATGCCGTCAATGTGGCCAGCGTGACCAGCGGAAAGGCCATGCCCACGCCCCACAGCCAGACCCGCACATCGGCATCGCTGTGACCATCGGGGGGTGTCCGGCGCATAGCCGCGACCAGCAGCCCCGCCACCAGCAGCAGGATCGCCACCGCGCCGCCCAGCATGACCCACCAAAGCGCTGCGATGTCCTGCGCCACGGGTCCGGCCGGATGCAGCACCGACAGCCGGTCCGTGCAACCGGAGACGAGCAGGGGCGTTGCGCCCGACAGAAGGACGCGAAGGAGACAGCGGTGACCCCAAACACGCCCACAGACGGCGCGGATCAGAGTGTTTCGTCCGATCCGGTCGAAAGCCACCCTGACTTTGCCGAGACCGAGTCGCGCGTTGCGATCATGGGGCATCCGCTGCACGCCATGTCGGTCGCCTTTCCCGTCGCACTCGGGTTTTGCACCTTTGGGGCGGACGTCCTTTACTGGTGGTCGGGCGAGGAACGCTGGGCTTGGGCGGCGTTCTGGGCTGCGGGGACGGCGTTCCTCTTTGGACTTGCGGCAGGGATCACCGGCACGATGGAGCTTCTGCTCGTGCCCGGCATCCGCATCCGCGTGGCCGCATGGACGCATTTCGTGATCGCCGTGATGCTGTTGTCGTTGTTGGGGCTGAACTGGGGCTGGCGCATCGGCGGCTATGAAGAGGCCATCCTGCCTTGGGGCCTCTTGCTGTCGGGCTTTGCGGTGGTGATGGTCGGGGTGACGGGTTGGCATGGGGGAAAGCTGGTTTTCGATTATCGGCTGGGCATATCGAAAGGCAACTGACGCCCCCGCGGCGTTGTCAGCCAGTCGGGAACGGGCAGCCCGCCCAAGTCTGGCTTTGCCAGCACAAGGATCAGGATGCCCACCACCAGCGTGCAGATGATCGCCGTGTGGATCAGGGCATCGGGCGGCTCATACGTCCCTTCGGTTTCGGCCACGGCATTGATCGTGTATCCGACCCAGCCATGCATCCCGACAAGCACGGCGACCAGCACGAGCTTGGCAAAAAGCCAGACGGTGAAAACCTCGCGCAGAAAGATCAGCAGCCCGCCGGTCATGATCGCCAGAACTGCGGCGGGGGTCAGACCCCAGATATAGCCGAAATGCGTGGCGTGACGGATGCGGCTGTAGTCGATGCGGCGGGTGCCGTGGTCGTGCTTGGCCAACATGCGCGGCATGGCCAAAAGCCCCGCGATCCAAAGCATCAGAAAGCCGATATGCAGCGCTTTGACATGGGGCATGAGCGGGATCAGCCAACTCATGTCGCCGCGCCCATCTGGTGCCATGCCCGACGGGCCAAAAGCCCGCCCCAAAGCGCAAAGACCAGACCTGCCGGAACCCACATGATCAACCCGCCCAGTTGCTGGTCGGCAAGCGCCGTCATCCCCCAAAGCATCGGGGCGGTGGCGTGAATAGCGTAAAGCGGCTGTGGCGTCAGGGTCAGAAGCGCGCCCAGCATCCCCATCGCGACATAGGCCAGAAAGACCCAGCCCGCCCCAGACGCAGCCGGTTGCGAAAAGACGGCGCGCCAGAACATCCAAGCCGTTCCGAACAGGCTTGCCTGCATGACCCAATAGACACCCACATGCCCCAGTGCCGCGTCATAGGCCGCTGGCAGATGCCAGAGCCAAAGCGCCCCGGTCGAGGCAAGGAACAGCAACCCTGCGTCGCGCTGCACCCGCGACGGGCGCGCCATTGCCAGCAGCGGGGCGGCGACGGCAACCAGCAGGATATGATGCACCACCCGCGCCGAAAACAAAGCCGACGACAGCGCGCAAAGCGGGGAAATCAGGGCCGCAGCCAGAACGAGAGACGCCGCCCAGCCATGCCCGCTGCGCCGCGTGGCAAAGGCAAGCGCGCCGATCAGCACCAGCGCCAAAGGGTCAAGGTTCCAGCGCAACAGCACCTCTTGCGGCGCGGGCGCGGGGCCGCAGTATATGCCCGACCAGCCGGTCAAGACCGGAGGCCCCTTGGCCGCGCGGGGTGTGCCGACTGTCCGCAGCATGACATTGCAGAGGGTGGGGGCATGTCGTCCTGCCCGGACCCCGCGCCCCCTGTCCTGCCCTTGACCGAAGCAGATGACTCGATGAGGTGACTACGCCCCATGATATTCACGGCGAAGGGGCGGGAGCGGGGGCCGCCGGTTCAGGCGGGGTCGCGCCAGCCGGTGCCTCTGCCGGTTCTGCCGCAGGCGCAGCCTGTCCGGTTTGCGCCCCTTGCTGTGCCACGCGGTCGCTTTCGACCGGGGCGTCGGTCACGCGGCCATCGGCGGCGGCCACGCGCCAGACCGTGTTGCCCGCGTCATCCGCAATCAGCAGCGCCCCCGTGCCGTCGATGCCAAGTCCGACGGGTCGGCCCCGCGCCGTGTCCCCCTCCAGAAAGCCCGTCACAACATCCTGTGCCATGCCTGCGGGCATCCCGTCCTTGAAGGGCACAAAGACCACCTTGTAGCCGTTGAAAACCTCGCGGTTCCAGCTTCCGCGATGCCCGACGAAAGCGCCGTTGGCAAAGGCGTCGGGCCTCGCCGCGCCGGTGCTGAAGGTCCGGCCCAAAGCGGCGACATGGCTTGACAGTGCGTAGTCCGGCTTGATCGCCTGTTCCACAAGGTCAGGCCGGGCCGGGCGGACGCGTTCGTCGATGTTTTGCCCATAATAGCTGTAGGGCCAGCCGTAAAAGCCGCCATCCTGCACAGATGTCATGTAATCGGGCACAAGGTTCGGCCCCAGTTCGTCGCGCTCATTCACCACCGTCCAAAGCGCGCCGGTTTCGGGGTGAAAGGTCAGCCCGTTCGGATTGCGCAAGCCGGTTGCAAACAGGCGCGCGCGGCCTGTGGCGCGTTCGATTTCCCAGATCGCGGCACGGCCCTTTTCGGCCTCCATCCCGTTCTCGGCCGCGTTGGAATTCGACCCGACCGAGGCATAGAGCAACCGCCCATCCGGGCTGAGCGCAAGATCCTTGGTCCAATGGTGGTTCAGCGGACCACCCGGCAGCGGCGCGAGTTCCACTGGCGGCGCGGTGATTTCCGTGTCGCCAAGCGCATAGGGATAGGCCAGCACAGCATCGGCGGCAGCGACATAGAGCGTGTCGTCGATCCATGCGACACCGAAAGGCGAATTCAGACCGGTCAGCAGATCGTGGCGCGCATCCACCGTGCCATCGCGGTCCGTGTCGGACAGCAGCGTGATCAGGTTGGTGTCTTTCTCGGACGCATTTGCCGCGCCACCGCCCGCCGCGACCGACATGATCCAGCCGCGGATGTAATCCTTGGGGCGGTATTTCGGTTTGCCTTCCGGTGCACGGGACTGGACCACCAGAACGTCGCCATTGGGCAGGGTATGGACGGTGCGCGGATTGACCAGATCGGTGGCATAGGCCGAAACCGTCAGCCCCTCGGCCACGATGGGCGTCTGCCCCTCTGCCCAGCCGGTCACTTCGGCGATCTTCATGCCGGGCCAGAGGTCGGTGTAAACGGGTTCGGGCAGAACCGGGTCCGGCCCGATCTGGCTGGTGATGTCGAACGTGTCGGCGTCCTGCGCCGATGCGGCCTGCGCGCCCATCGACAGCGCCACCCCGGTGGCAGCCAAAAGCATATGGCGGAACATGGT
>CALRPK020000001.1:0-32905 GCA_943370015.1 Paracoccus haematequi | reverse complement strand
GTTTTTTGGCGGTCGTTGAAAATAAGGGGTTTTGCGCGGGCGTGGTGTTGTGCTTGCCGCGCTGAGGGCGGAGCAAGTGAAATGAGATTGCCGCCGATCTCTGCCGCGTTGTGCCGATACGGGAAGCAATCACCATTCATGCATTGACGCGACGACCCGACCGATGAAGGTGAGGTCTTCGGTGGTTGCGTCTGAAGTGCGTCCATTCGCGACGGTGATTGGGTCGTAAAGAGGATTGCTACTGCACAGCTTCACGCGGTTTCCGGGCATTAACTGAACGCGTTTTACGAAGAGATGCCCGGAGTAGCGCAGTACGTAGATGTCGCCGTCGCGGGGCGACGTCTGGGCGCGGTCCAATAAAATTAAGTCATTGTCGCAAAGGTCTGGCTCCATGCTGTCGCCGCGCACGGAGATGACGGCTAGGTTGGCGGGTGACAGGCCGCGCCTGTCCAGCCACTTTCGGTTGAAGGCGTAGAAGCCGGTACCCCGTTCTGCTTCAACCAACGATCCAGCGCCAGCCGCCGCACCGACGTCATAGCGCTGGATGTGGACAACTTCCGGCACCCCCTCCACTACATTTGTGCGGCTTTCAACATATGGATCGCCTAACCCGGCGAGTATCCATGTCGCTGATACACCCAGGTGTGTGGCCATCGCCGTTAGAAAATCGGGTCCAGGCGCGCGATCAAGCTGCAAGTAGCTCTCAACCGTTCGCTTGCTCGTATGAATGGCGTCAGAAAACTCTTTAATTGTCATAGACTTGTCAGAAATGACCCACCGAATTCGATCTGAACACTGCATTTGTGTGTCTCTCGGTTGCAAAGCCCTACAATCGTGTGTATGTATATCCACACAGGCAAGACCTGTGGGCTAACACATGGGGCGTTAGATGTCATCAATCTCAAAAGTCGTGGTCCAGCCGGGGAAAGTCCTACACGAGGTGCTTGTGGGGTCTTTGCGGGCGCGCGGGACCACGTTTGCCGAATGGTGCCGGACCAATGGGGTCCGGGCTTCGTCGGCAAAGGCGGCAACCTATGGCTTTTCGGGCGGCAATCGGGGTCGGGAGATCATCGACCGGATGATCGCGGATGCGGGCCGGGAGGTGGTCACTGAGGCCTATCGCCGCCGGATGCTGGCCGAAGCCGCCAAGCTGCAACAGGTGGCATGATGGGCGAGCGCATCGACCTGACACCGACATGGACCGGGATGGTGCCGGTCATGGTCGCCCTGATCGAAAGCGGCAACGCCGAAGGGCGGGCGACCGCGATTTCCGAGTTGTATCGGATGGCGGGCATCCTTGACGGGATGGTTGGCGGGCTGAAGGGCGAGACGATGCCCGCCGCCCCGCAGGCCGGGGAGGTGCTGTGATGGAGGAGTTCCTGAAACACGCCGCCGAGCGTGAGGCGCTGCATCAGACCGCAATCGACCGTGCCGCGCGAAATGTGATCGAGGCCTTCGATCAGCGTTACTCAATTCGCCTTATCGGTCGATTTGAACAGGTAGTGGCGAAGCTGAAGCGCAATGTCGGCAAATTCCTTTCCCGTTTCGGGGCTGGTGGTCGCCATGACTGCTGACATCGCCTCAATAGACTTCACGAAGCCGTCGATGTCCTTCGCGTCCAACACGCCCTTGCGGGTGAGCATTGAGATGAACTGGACCTGCACAGCCATCATGGCCATCGCTGTAGAGTTGATGGCCTTTGCAGCGGCGGCTTCCGCGAGTTGGGTCAAGGCTTTCATTTGTCTATCGAAGTCTTCGGGTGTCACTCGTATCTCTCCAACTGAGTCGCGCAACCCTAGCACGAAAGTGGGAGGGACGCACTGATGGGCCATTCTCCTTTGGTTTCCAGTCATTTGCGCCCCGCCGGGGCGGATGATGCGGCGCGGGAGGCGGCGCGGCGGGCGCTTGCGGTGCTGACGGACAGAGAGCGGGCGATGTTCGCCTTGGCCTTGGTGTCCGAGATCAAGACCCCGGCCCTGTGCGGGTTGATGGGGTTCATTTCCGAACAGGTGAAGCAACACGGGGTGCGGCTGTTTGCAGCCGCGACCCAGACGCACTGACGCAAGATCAGGAACGGGCAGGCGATGGGTTCGGTAGCGCGGAAATTCGAGGTGGTTGAGGGGGGCTTTGCAGGGTCCTTAGTCGAGGCGAACTGCCCGACTAAGGACCTGACTAAGGACCCCCTAAGGACCGACGAAAAATGGCTCTCGACGGCGGGTCTGGCATCCCTTGCGGGGATCGCGGATCGGGTTGCCCGCCGTGCCGTTGATGCCCGCCGCTGGCGGGGCTGTGACCTGATCGTGCGTGAGGTGGCATCCCATGTCGGACAGGGCGGCAAGGTGCTGCAAGTCCATGTGGACAGCCTGCCCGCCGATCTGCGCGAGGCGTGGTATCTGGCGCGGGGCGTGGACGTGAATGCGCGGCCCGAGGCCACGGCGCTGGCGGTGGTCACCCCGGCGGCACTGGTGCTGGACAAGCGGCACGATGCCCGTTTGGACGTCGCCCGCTGGCGGCATGATGTGATCCGGCCCGTGCTGGCGTTGCCCAAGCGGTCGAAGGCGCGCGAAGTCAAAGTGCAGGAACTGGCTGCACTTGAGCGGCTGTTGCCGAATGGTCGGCGCGGGCTTGTCAGCCGCGCGACGATCTGCCGGTGGGTGCAGGCCTATGAGGCCAAGCAGGCCGGTCTGGCAGGTCTTATGCCCAAGGAAAACGCCCGCAAGGGCACGCGCGACGTCACCGTGACGCGGACGTGGGACAGCTTCTTTGAGGGGCGCATCCCCCAGGCGGATCACGCACGGATTGCCGATCAGCTTCAGGCGCACATCCGCAATCTGTGGGCCAGCGGTGAGCGTGGCAAGTATGCGGTGTCCGAGAAGGCCACGTCATGGCTGGTCGAGTTGAGTGCGGCGCTTGGTGTGAAGGCCTTTGACCGGCTGCCGCAGGGGCGCATCACCGGCAATTCGGGGGCCGGATCGAAGCTGGAAGTGTGCTTCGTCAACACCCGCCGGGTGGAAGAGGAGCGGCGGTTCGGCCTTTTGGCGGTCAAGGACAAGGATAATGCGCGGTGGCAGGACGAGTTCATGCCGCACATCCGGCGCGACTATTCCGGCTACCTGCCGCGCGACATCGTGGTGGGCGACGTCCACCCGGTGGACGTGTTGATGAACCGGCGCGACGGGACGGAGGTCTATGCGCGGGCGATCAGTTGGTTCGACATCGCCACCAATGAAATCCATATGACCTTTGTCATCCTTGAGCCGGGTGAAGGCGTTAAGCGTGAGCATGTCGCGATGGCCTTTGAGGCCATGGTGACGGACTGGGGTCTGCCGCGTCTGCTGTATCTGGACAACGGGTCTGAATACGGCTGGGCCGCGATGGTCAACGGCTTCACGCATTTGTCGAAGCTGACGAGTGGTGCCTTTGCGCTGCACCAGCTTGGCGAGAACGGCGAGGTTGACGCGCGGGTGCGAAGTGCGCGCGAGGCTGTGGTTCGATCACTGGCCTATAACGCGAAGGGTAAACCGGGGATCGAAGGCACTTTCGGCAATCTGGAACGTGTGCAGTTCGCGGTGATCTCCGGTTGGACATCCGGTGACCGGATGCGGAAGAAGACCCACGCAAAGGGGCGTCCAGCGAAGCCTTTCGAGGGCACGGCAGAGGACTTTCTGCGCGATGCCAGCACGATGCTTCAATTCTACCACAAGCGCGCTCAGGACGGGAAACTTGGCGGGCGCAGCCCCAACGAGGCGTTGGCAGATTTCATCGCGGGCGGCTGGGGCAAGACGGTGCTTGGTGATCCAGCCGTGTTGCGTCTGGCCTTTTCGGAAGAGGTCACACGGACCCCGAGTGCAGGCCGCTTCCGCATCAAGAACAGGCATGGCGACACGGTGCATTACTACCACGAGGCGTTGGAATTGCGGCACAGCCCGGTCACCGTCCGTATCCCGGCGTGGAAGCCGGATGTGGTGTTCGTGTTCGACGGCGAAACCTTCCTTTGCGAGGCGACCGTGGAACGGGCCTATGGCGTGTTGGAACGCGCTGGGGCCGAGGAGCTTGGGCGGAGGCGCAAGTATGTGCTGCGCGAGGTCGCAGAGATGCGGAAGCACTGCGCGCTGCTTGACCTTGTGGCAGAGACAGAGCGCCACAACAGCCACCTTCTGGACACGCCAGACGCACCGGTGGGCACGCTGGTGAACACCGACATGTTGTCGCGCATGTCCAAGGCCGACGCGGAGGCGCGCGACCGCCTTTCGGGCAACGCCCAGACCCCGCGCCGCGAGATCACCCAGTTCAAGGTTGGCCCGAATGCCGCTTTGGCAGCGGTTGCTTATGAGGATGACGAGGAATGACAGAGATCGATGAGGCATCGCCTTTGGATGTGGTCGCGGGTGCGGGCGATATCGCCTTTGTCCGCACCGTGGCGGCGGATCAGGCGCTGGAGATGTGCCGCACGGTGTTGACCGCGCGGGACCATTGCCGGATCGGGCAGATCACCGGGCAACCGGGCACGGGCAAGTCGCGGCTGACCACGTGGCTGGCCGATGAGATGGGGGCGATCCGGATCGAATGCTGGACGCGGATCAGCGACAAAGACCTGATGCTGTTGATCGCCAAATCTGCTGTGGCGCGCGGGATCAACATTGACCTGACCGGCACGGGCAACACGCTGTTTGGTCGCATGCTGACCGCCTTGCCGGGGCGGCTGATCATCGTGGATGAGGCCAACCATCTGCGGTGGGCGCAGTTGGAGAAGCTGCGCAGCCTGTCCGATCTGGCGCAATGTGGGCTTGTGATCGTCGGGACCGACATTCTGGCGCGGACGATTTCGACCGCTGGTGTTGGCACCTATCTGGCGCAGTTCCGCCAGAGGATCGGGGCCAAGCGGATCGTGCTGGGGCCGATGGCCAGTGACGATGAGTTGGTCGCCTATTGCATCCAACCCCGCTTTGGCAAGGTCAGCCGCAAGACCGCCGCGCTGTTCCGCCGGTTGACTGGCGGCGTCTGGCGCACGGCACTGGAACTGGGCGACGCTTGTGACCGTCTGATGCGGGCCGAAGGCATCGAAAAGCTGGATGAGGCCGTGGTGCAGACCGCCGCCGCTTGGATGGCGGGGGCGTGATCATGCAAAGGCCCCTTCCTGATGAATACAAACGCCTCGTCCTGCGCGTGATGAGCGGGGATTTCGAGGTGACGTCGATCCCGGCGCGGATCGACTGCCCGTCCAGCTTTCGGACGCGCAAGAAGGCCGAGGATTGGTTGGCCGATCACCTTCCGGCGCTGAACGATGCAGGCGTCAAGCTGCGCCGCTGCCTGTGCTGTCAGGGGCAGTTCCTGTCTTTGGGTGCGCATAACCGGATGTGCCAGGCCTGCCGCCGCGCTGTCAGCGCCGAGGGCGTCCCCGCGTCCTTCAGCTATCGCAACCGGAGGGCGGCACATGTCTGACCTGTCCCGGATGGTGGTTCTGGCCGCGCAAGCCAAGGCCAAGGTGAAGGCCAGTGCGCGCGGTTGGTCGATGGTGACCGCCGAAGAGATCGTCGCCTTGGCCTTCATTGCCGACGTGTTCTTGGAGGATGCGGCGCTGCCCGCGCCCCCACCCCCGGCCCCTGCGCCGGACGTGATTTCCCAACTTTGAAAAGGAGCGAGAGATGGAAAGAGACGAAGAATTCTGGACTGACGCCAAGGGCAACCGAGTGCGTCTGGCCAATATCAGCGAGGCCGACCAGATGAAGGACGAGGTGGCCCGCCGTCTGGTCGCATCGGCCAAGGCGGTCCAGGACGTGATGGCCGCGTTCAAGCGCACGGCATTGGATGAGATGATGGCCGCGAAGGGGCTGATCTTCGAACGCTATGGCGCGTCTGTCGGCGGAAAGAAGGGGAACTTTTCGTTCAAGTCGTTTGACGGGCAATTCGAAGTGTCGGTGCAAGTGGCTGAACAGATCAGCTTTGGCACCGAATTGCAGGCGGCAAAGGCGCTTATCGATGAATGCATTGAGGAGTGGTCGAAGGGTGCCAATGACAACATTCGCACGCTGGTCGAAGACGCGTTTCAGGTGAACAAGGCGGGGCGGATCGACACGGGCCGCGTATTGGGCCTGCGGCGTCTGGTCATGAAGAACGATCAGGGCGAACCGGATGCGCGCTGGCGGCGCGCGATGGACGCCATCGCGGACGCGGTGCAGCCAGAGGGCACCAGCACCTATGTGCGGTTCTATGACCGCGCGCTGAACAGCCACGGCGGCGCGGTCACGCTGGATTTCGCGAAACTCTGACAGCAAGCGCCCCGCCGCCACGGGTGGCGGGGCCAGTCAATCGGTAAATCGGCACCACGTCATTCAGAGGGCATTGTGATGGCGGAATTGGAAATCAGGACCACAGGCGAGTTGATGCAGAACGGCGAGATCGTCGGTCATATTGCCTTTGCCAAGCCGTTCGTGGAACGCGAAGTGGCCGGGATGTATTGGCCGGACGATCACGAAGATTTCGGGCGGGAATGGGCCACCGAAGAGGACGTGACCGATCTTGAGGACGAGATCGAAGAGCTGAAGGACGATCTTGAAAGGGAAAGGGCCAGGGTCAAGCGTCTGGAACGCGTGGTCGCAGACCTGACGGCGCAGCTTCAGGCGCAGGCGGTGGGGCAATGACCGTCGAGTGGTGGGCCCTGTCAGACGGGGCGCGGCTGTGCAGGCTGTCGGAAAAGCACCTGCGCCGCATTGTGTTGGAGGCAAAGCGCGGCATCCGCACCTTCTGGAAGGAACGCCGGGTGATCTGGCGCGAAAGCGTGGACGGGTTGGAGATCGCGCTGTCCTCGTTGCCGCAAGAGGCGCGCGAACAGCATCTGGTCGAAGCCTATCACCTGCATCTTGCGTTGCCCGAGCCGCTGTCGCGCGCCGGGTATCTGGGGGCGTGATCATGGCCAGCCGTCCCAGCCCCGCCGGAACCCAAAAGCGCAACGCCGATCTGGCGTTGATCCATGTCGCAGCGAAATCGCTGTTCGGCGATGTGTCGAAGACCGGCACGGGCCGCGCAGATTATGAAGACTGGCTGCATCGTCTGACCGGGTGCCGGTCGGCATCGGCCTTGTCGATGGATCAGCGCATCGACCTGATCAAGCGTCTGCGCCGCGACGGGCTGATCACGGAACGTGGTCAGGGCGGGCGCAGCGAAGGCAGGCCCACATCCGAGCAATGGGCGCATATCGCGTCCCTCGCGCGTCAGATGGGCTGGAAGGACGGGCTGGAAGATGCGCGGCTGCAAGGCTTTGTCCAGCGCACCGCCAAAGTCACCAGCGCCCGCTTCATCACCCGCGAACAGGCGAGCGCCGTGATCACCGGGCTGCGGAAGTGGCTGGAAAGCAAGCGCGCCGAAGGGGGGCAGGATGCAGTGTCCTAACTGTGGCGGTCGCGGCCGGGTCAACGGCACCAACGATTACGGCACCACGGTGCAGCGGTATCGCCGCTGCCCGATCTGTGACCATCGCTGGCGCACTTGGGAAGAAAAGGATGATCACCAGGTGCGCGCCAAGGCCGGAAAGAAAATAGCACAGAACGACCTTTTTGCAGAAAATAGCAAGGAAACAAAGGTTTGAAGGGCAATGGCGCAAAGGGCTGTGCAGTGGGTCGCGCTGCACGGCGCGGGATAGGCCACAACGGCGGTCCCGTCATCGAACCCTTCGGCCTGCGGGCGGCGTGGTTGGCCCATGCCAGCGAAGACGAATTGCGCCGCTTGGCCGTGCTGCATCTGCGGATCACGCGGCGCAGGCGCAGCCTGGACGAGATGGTCGGCGAACGGACGCTGATCATGAACCGCTGCATCCGCCGGATGCGCCGGAAAAAGGGAAAGACCTGAAGCAATGGGAAAGAGGGCGAAGATGTCAAAGAAGCTGGTGGCGAGCTACACGTTCAGTTCCACGAAAGACGAGCTGAAGAGCGCGCTGGAAGAGGCCGTTCTGCGCCCTGTGCAATGCGTGGCAGAGTTCGGCCATCTGGTTGAGCGTCTGCGCGTGAAGACGGATAGTCCTTGGCAGTCCCTGATGGAGGAAGCGGCGGACGTCATCGAAAAGCTGACCGGCGAGCGTGCCTTCATCGTCGGCTGCAACCAAGGCTATGACACCGCGATGTCGCAGGTGACGGCCCTGTTCCGGTTGGACGGATTGCGTGCCGCGCATGCGGCTTGGTCGCAAGCACAGTTCGGAGCGGTATCAGCCATCGGCCCTGCCAAGCATCTGGCAAAAGAGGCGCTGGAGGTGGCTGAAGCGCCCCACGATGTCATCGAGCATGCAGATTGCTGGATGCTGCTTTGGGACATGCAGCGCCGTGCCGGGATCAGCGACGAGGCCTTGGCGAATGCTATCCGCGTGAAGTTGGCCGAGAACATGGCGCGGAATTGGCCGGACCCGAAAGAGGGGGAGGCGCGGGAGCATTTGAAATCCGAGCGGGACGAAGGATATGTAATCTGGAGCCATGAACATGGTTGCTGGTGGCGTCCGGGATCGGCTGGATACACGAATGATCTTCGATCCGCAGGTGTATATTCTCGCGATGAGGCCATGCAGATCAGCCATCGCGGAAGGGATGGTTGGGAAGCGGGGGAAATACCTGACGAACTCCCGGTGCGGCTGTCCGATCTGCCGAAGTGGGCTTCCTTGGCGGTGCAGCATGATTGAACTGGCCGAAGAGGCCCTGCGCGCGGCGGTCATGACGCGGATCGCGCGCGGGGTGATCATCCGGGATGCCAAGGGCTTTGAGGCCTTGGTTGAACAATTGCAGAAGGCCCTGACCGGGGCCTTTACGGAGGCGACGCGGCGGGGCATTGCAGTCGCATTGGACCGGTTGCGGGATCTGGGTGACGGCAAGTTCACCGCTGCCGATGGCGAAACGATCCTGCGCGCGCTGGAACGTGAGGTGGGGGCAGAAGCCCTTGCCGCCACGATGCGTGAGCCGGTGGTGAACTTGTCGGACAGCCTCTATCGCCTTGGACTGGCCGAGGTGGGCACCGCAGTTGGCGCAAACCTGTCCTTCATGCGCGCCGATCAGGATGCGCTTGAGGTGCTGTCCCGCGTCAACCAGTTCTGGGTTGGCGATCTGTGGGACACCGGCCCCCGCGACAAGATCAAGGGCCTGCTGACCGAATACTTCACCACCGGCCTGACGCGCGAAAGCCTTGCGCGGCGGCTGGCCGAAGACTTTGCGGGCGTGTCGGAAAACAGCCTGCATCACTGGCGGTCGGTGGCGAACAGTTTGGCCACCCGCACCCGCGAAATCGGCCGGGTTTCGGGCTATGAGAAGTCAGGCATCCGTCAGGTGAAGATCAAGGCGTTGCTGGATGATCGGACCACCACGGTGTGCCGCCATCTGCATGGGCGGGTGCTGACGGTCGAAAGCCTGCGGTCGCAGGCCGAGACGTGGATGGAGGCCTCCAGCCGGGGCAACCGGGTCGCAGCCTTTGCCGCTTGGCCGTTCCACGGTGATGATCAAGACCTGAGCCAGACGCCAACGCGCGACCTGCAAGGCATCGGCATGCCGCCCTATCACCATGGTAACTGTCGCACGATCACGGTGGCCTATTTCGGGGACGCGCCGGGGGATGTGGGCCGGTGGCGGCGGGCGGCACTGGACCGGGAAGCGCTGTCGCGCAGCGAGGTC
The DNA here is from genome assembly GCA_943370015.1 of Paracoccus haematequi. Lineage (GTDB taxonomy): Bacteria > Pseudomonadota > Alphaproteobacteria > Rhodobacterales > Rhodobacteraceae > Paragemmobacter > Paragemmobacter haematequi_A. The sequence continues at coordinate 23,264 of CALRPK020000001.1, read as the reverse complement.
GGCAAGGTTGTCGCGCAGGCAAAGTCCGCGAACTGGCCCAGCGATAAGGTCGCGCGCGGTCATTTCGGTAAGCACAAAGTTGCCATTGGGGTTGCATCGCAGGCGGATTACAATCAATCGGCGGTCGATCTGATCCGGTCAGGCGGTCGGGACGTTTACCTGTCCGTGCGCCGGGGCAAGTTACAAGCGGTGTTTGCCAAGGAACGACAACGGACACGATCGACCGGCGCTATTGAGGATGGCTTCGTCGTCACGGCGGTCGATCTTGAGGAAAACAAGATCGTCAGCCATCACTTCCGGCGCAAGATCGAGAACCAGACCGATGAGGTCGCCGCAAAGAAACAGCCGGGACGAGGTGTCATGAAATGGCTTACATGGTGAATGGCATGACCGCCCCTGATCTGCGGGGCGAAAGCCTGTTGGTCGGCATGCTGGGGTGTTACGACACGATTGGCGATCCCGACTTTGACATGGACCGGGATGAGTGCCTGCACCTGCGGTCCGCCTATGAATTCGTGCGCGCCGATCTGGATGCCGATCAGCGCGCCGAGCTTCAAAAGGTCGATGCCTATTGGCGGGCGCGGCCTGCCACCTTCAACGCCGATTTCGCACCGCTTCACTACCGCGCCGACAAGGCCAGCGAACTGGCTGGCTTTGTGGTGGACGATGCGGGCAAGGTGCCCGAAATCCCGCCGTCGCACTGGTGGTGGTGGCCGCTGGATGAGGCGGCGGATACCGTGGCCGTCACGTGAGCGGCGGCGGGTCTTCGCCCTTGCGCACCGGTTGGGGTTCGCGCACGGCGCGCGCCCGACCGCGCGGAATGGGCGGTATAGTCGGCGTCGGTCTGGGGTGATCCCCGCCGGGGCTGGGGCCACGTTCAATCGGCTCTGGTTCACGCGCCATCAAGGTAACTCCGTACAAGGGTGAGTCGATGACGAAAGATAGCACAGTGATTGATGAGGCATACCGGCTGGTTGAGCTTCGCCTTCAGGCGCAATTCGAGGCAGCAATCGCAGCCGATCAGCGGGCCATTGGCGTTGCAGGCATGTTGATCGCGGCAGCGTCGATCCTGACCGCGCTGGCGCAAGGTGACACAGTTGACGGCACTTTGCTGATCGGTGCCGCTGGTCTGGCTATTGCGGCCTTCTTGGCAGGGCTGGCCGCGCGCCCGCAAGACTTCTACGTTCCGGGGGCACTGTTTGAGGACTTGGCCGAAGACATCGCGTCAGGCGTGGATATCGATCAGGTCAAGACCCAACTGGGTGGGTTCAACGACAAGCATTCGCGGTTCAACGACCGGCAGATGAAACAGAACTCACGGTTGGTGATGGTGGCATTCGGGCTAGCGCTGGTGTCCATCGCCTTCGTGATCGTGTCGCAGGGATACAGCTTGCTGATCTGACGATCCGGCATCCAACTGGGGGAAAGGGCCACCGTTCTGGTGGCCCTTTTTCGTTCAGGGCAGGTCCATGTTGGAAATCAGCACCTCTGCGCGCGCCTCACTGCCGCCGCCGACGCTGTAGGTCGTGGCTACGGAGGCGATGTTGAACGCCGCGAAGGTAGCGCGCACCTCGGGCGCATCGTTCAGCGACAAGATGAACCGGCCTTTGATGCCTGCCAGCACCTCCGCCAGACGGGCGAAGTCGTCGCGGCTGAACATGGCCTTGCCGTAGTCGGTTTCGCAGCCCCAGTAAGGCGGATCGAGGTAGAACAGCGTGTCAGCCCCGTCATAGCGCGGGATGAGGTTCGCCCAGTCCAGGCATTCGATGGTGACGCCGGACAGGCGGGCATGCAGGTCTTCGAGCATTGGCTCCAAGGTGGTCAGGTTGAACCGTGCTGGTCGGTTCCGCGCGACGCCGAAGTTGCGCCCGCTCACCTTGCCGCCGAAGGCTGTTCTTTGGAGGAACAGGAAGCGCGCGGCCCTTTCGAGGTCGGTGAGCGTGTCGGGGTTGGTATCGACCAGACGGTTGAATTCCGCGCGCGTCGTCAGTTGGAAGCGCAGCACTTCCAGAAACTGCGGGTAGTGGCGCTGGAGGATGCGGAAGAGGTTTGCGATGTCGCGCCCTTTGTCGTTGATGACCTCGCATTTCGGGCGGGTTGTGCGGCGCAGGAAAATCCCTCCCATGCCGACGAAGGGTTCCACATAGGTGGTACAGGGCATGGCGTCGATCAACGCACAGATGCGCTTTGCGAGGTTGCGCTTTCCACCCAGCCAAGGGGCTACCGGAGAGATTGGCGCAACAGGCGTGTAGTCAGGTTTTGACATTTGTTCCCGAATCGTTCCTAACTGTCCGCTCCCTCGCGAGGGGAGGAGCGGCCATAATTGTCCCTTGGTCGGCGGGGGTTGCCTGCAAGCGTTACCCCGTGTCGGTGGGAGGTCAGACCCCACCGGCCTCCTCAATCTTCGAGGCGACAATCTTCAGGTCGGCGGGGGAGAAGCGCCACGGCTCCTCCAGCCCGATGACATGGGCGCAGAATTCGGAACAGAACCACCGGTTGGGGTGCTCGGACCTCACGGCCCAAGGCAAGGCGAAGCGGGCAACCCCGGCCCAGTCGTATGGTGCCCCGGCAAAGGCATTGATGGCCGTGTACACCTGATTGACCCTTACATGGGGCAGCGGCGTGACGGTCCAGCGCGACGGATCGAGCTGCATCTCTTTGGCGCGCACACCGCCGTCCATACCGGAGGCCGAGACGCAGATTGCCGGGCCTTCCAGCGGATTGCCGATGGCGATCTCGCAATGCGACCACTCCGAACGGGTGACCCAACGGATGACGGCCCCGACGATGCGTGACAGGCCGCGCGCGCCGCCCCGATAGGAGGCGAGGTAGACCGTCATGGCGTGACCGCGAAGAAGGATTGCCGGAACGGCATCCATCGCCCCATGAAGGCCTGATAGTTGCCGAGGTGGATGATCAGAACATTGCCGTTCTCGAACTCGAAACGGGTGCCGGGGAAACGTGCGCCTTGGATCTGGATCGCCATGAGGACGGCCATCAGTCCGGACTGATCCTGACTGGTCGCGCTGCACATCACGCCTTCGAATTCGATGCCCACCAACTTGGGGTCAGGTGGCTCGGTCGGTTCGGGCGGGATGGCCTGCCAAGTCTGCCACCATGCACCGTCGCGGGCCTCGGGTGCGCCTTCGGCGCAGGCGAATTCGGGGCGCGCCGTGGGATGGACGAAGACGGCCCCTTGCGCTTCCAGATCAGCCCTGAGGTCTGGGGTGATGTGTTCGGGCGGGGTACCGTCTGGATTGAGCAGGATTTGCATGGCGTCGCTCCGTCAGAAGAATGTGGTCACGCGGACGTAGCCGTTGCCGCCATCGCCGCCTTTGCCGCTGAGGTTGGGGGCCGTTGCCCCGCCGCCGCCACCACCGCCACCACCGGGAAAGCCGCCGTTGCCGCCCCCGAGGCCGACGCCTGCGGCTGTCATGCCGCCCGATCCGCCCCCATCGCCGCCGTAAATCGAAGGGAACGCCGATGCCGAAGCCGTCGGCGCTGCCGTCCCCGATGCGACGTTGGCAGCTGCGCCACCGCCCCCATCGTTTGGGTTTGTGCTGCCACTCAGAAGGAAGCCACCCCGGCCACCGCCGAAGCCGCCGGATGCTGTGCTGTTGGCAAGTGCGCCCAATCCGCCCGCCCCGCCCCTGGCCTCATGCCCCCAGAGTTGCCATTGAGGTTGCCTGCCGATGTTGCCCCGGCCCGACCGTCGCCCGTGAGGATGGTGCCGCCAAATGTAGCTTCCGCGAGCGACATGCCGCCCGTGCCGCCGCCGCCTGCGGTGCCACCGCGACCACTTTGGATGGTCATTGAGCCAAAGGCAGATGCGCCACCATTTGAACCGGCATTGACTGCCCCCGCCCCGGCCCGCGCAGCCCCTCCCGCGCCACCGGCCCCCACGATTACGCTCACAGTCAGGCCAAGCGATGATGGATCGATGAAGAACTCGCTGCGACCGCCGCATCCGCCGCCGGAGCCGCCGACGACGGTTGTGGTGCTATCGGCGCGCACCGCGCCTGACGCGCCACCGCCGCCGCCGCCATACAGCACCACATGGATCAGCCGCGGCGTCTCGCCATTCGGTCCGGTCGGTTTGATCCATGCCGTGGTGCCGGGTGTGGTGAATTCCTGCACGTTCGGCGCGGCATCGCGGGCCAAGGCTTGCCATGCGGCGGCATAGTCGGGCGCACCTGTCTTGACCAGAACTTGGCCAACTGCGCCGCCAGCGGGGATACCCGCCGCCGTCGGGGCCTTGCCGTCCAGTGCGGCCTGCAATCCAGTCACGGTCGCGATGGCTTGCGTCCCCGTGTGGTTCGCGCGGTTTCGGTTTGCCGCGTCGCGGGTGTCAAGCTGGGCAGAGCTTTCGACCGAAAGAGCCAGTCGTTGCGCCGCCGCGTCCGCCGCCGTCAGAAGCGTCCTCCCCGCCGCCGTGCTGTCGCTGATCTGCGCGGCGGTGTGGGTGTGGACGGCAGGAGCCTTGCCGTCCAGTGCGGCTTGGAGGCCGGTTACGTCGCTGATGGGGTGAGTATGCACCAAGGGGGCGTAAGACCCCGCAGGCTGCTTGCCATCGAGCGCGGCCTGTAATCCGGTCACATGGGCGATGACATGGAGGTGCCCTGCGTCCGCTTTTCCGTCCAGAGTTGCGGCGAGGCCCGTGATGTCCGCGATGGGATGCACGTGCTGAGCGGCGGGGAAGTCCATCGGGACGCCGGAGAGGTCGCCCCATGGGATGATCGCCCCCGGCTGCAATGCCGTGTCTGCAAGCGCGCCCTGTGCGCCGGATGCGTAGGTGCCAGCAGGTTGCTTGCCCGCCAGTTCATCGACGAGACCTGCAATGTCTGCGATGACATGATCATGTGCCTCGGGCGGAAACGCGCTTGGCAGGTTCTCGATGTCTGACCAGTCCGATGATCCGGGCGGCCCGATGAGCGACGCGAGCCATTCTTCTTCCGTTCCGGCAAAACCGTTTGCCAAGGCCACGGCATAGGCAGACGGCCCCGGAGGGCCTTCTATCAGGGGAATGCTTTCGGCGTATTCGCGGGATGACTTGGTACCCGGCCCGCCAGGCAAGGTTCCTTCCGCCCAAGCGCGGGCGTCCAGCACGGCTTGCATTGCGGCGTCAAGCGTGGGGGGCAAGGGAAGGTCCACCAGCGTGCCCAAGCCTGCCATCGCCTCATTCGGAACGACAACCGCACATCGCAACCCGATCGGCATGCCCGAAGCGGTGCGGCCAATTATCCAGTACGGACCGGGCACGATGTTGAATGCGACGCTGCCATCGGCGTTGACGGGAATGCGTCTTTCAGAGGGAAGGACGAGCGTGGCCCCGTTTTCGCGGCGAAGGTGCGGGGATACCGGGGTGACACAGAGGAATGCAGCCTGTCCGACATCAAGCCCAATATCGAGAACAGAACCGGTAATGTGACAGGTTGGCATTACTTGTCCGCTTTCTTGTCGAGCTTCGAGTCGATCTGCTCCAACTGACGGCCCAGCTTGTCGAAGTTCTCTTTGATGGTTTCCTTGAAGTCGTCCTGACGGCTTTCCAGCACCATGATCCGGCCCTTCAGGTGGAAGAACTGCGCCAAGGCTCCGACTAGAAGGGTGGCCCATGCGATCAGGTCTTTGAGTTCAAATTGCATGGTCCGTCCTTCCGATCGGTTGCCCCAGTCAGGGGATAAGGTTGTGGTGGTCAGGGCAGGCGGCGGCAAAATCGGCATAGGCGGCGCCGATCTCGTCTTGGGTCTGTGCCGTATCGGCCCGGCTGCGCGTGGGAAGTCCTTCCCCCCAGACACGGCAGAGGGTGGCCTCAATCGCGCCAGCCCCGGTCGCGGTAGGGGTCTTTGCGCATCCGGTCAGGGCCAGTGCCAGCACCATCACTGCGGCGGGTATCCTGCGCCTTGCGCTCGGCACGGGCATTGGCGACGGTTTCGGCGATCTCATGGGCATGACGCACCTCTTCATCTCGGAGTTTCGCAGTGGCTTCGGCGGCACCCCTTCGACGGGCGCGCAAAAGGGTGAGTGCAAGGGCGGCAACGCCGCCCCCGATCAAGACAAGAACCGCGACCAGGTCAGACATTGCCCACCGCCTTCATCGCCCCGCGCAGACCGATGAGACCCGCGCCTTGCAGGATCAGCACCGATGGCGGCAAAGCGCCCGACCAGGCATCAATGACGGCCCCCACCGGACCAAGGTCAAAGGCTGCGCCGAGGCCACGCACGAGGCCAGTGAGGACGAGGCCCGCGCCTGCCCACCACGTGAGCGATTTGGGAAGGAAATATCGCATCACGCCGCCACCTTTCCGTCTGCATCGAACGCGCTAAGGGCAAAGGCGAGCAGGCGGAACAGCCGGATCATCCAGCCCCTGATGTAGACATCCGCGTTGGCGGTGCCGTGGTAGCGACGGGCACGCCAACCGAGATACTCAAACAGGAGCTCGTCCGGATCGGCCGCCTGCACGGCGGCAAGCGTGAGCGGGCCGAGACGTCCATCCGCCGTGACCCCGGCAGCGCGTTGCAGAAGGGTGATTGCGGGGCTGCGTCCTTGGTTAACGGCAGCATCAAAGACCGCCACGGCAATCACCGGAGGAAGCGCATCGCCCTGCACCGCGTCCCAGTAGTCGCGGCGGTAGATCGCGATGGCATCATCTTTGGTGAGGCCCCGGATGTCGAGGTTCGGGTAGGACCGCTTCGAAATCCCGAAGTTGGTCTCACCACCGGGGTCGCGGGGATCGTTGACGTAACCCCCTTCGATCTCCTTCGCGAGAACGAAGGAGACGGCAAGGGCGAAGGCGTCAGTGATGGGCAGCTTCTTTGCCATGAGGTTCTCCGTTTCAAGAGGTTGAGTTGACTGTGAGACCCTGCGCGCGCAGGGAAGCGGTCAGTTCGCGGGCGACGTCGGGACCGAACTGCGGGGCGAGGAAGTCCAGACCTTCGGCCTGAAGCGCCTGCACCGCGCGTTGCAGCCATGGGTTTCCCGCGCGCGCAGGCTGTCGGACAGCGCGCACCGGATGCGCCGCACCGCCCCAAAGGATCGCCTTGCGCGACTTGGGTCGGATCGTGATCGCGGGACGTCCGTCATGGACGGCGCGGGCATAGGGCGTGTTCGCGGTCAGGATGGCATCGGTGCTGCCGTAATCCATGACCACATGCGCCTTGCGAAGCTCGCCCGACTGCACGGGCACAAAGCCCGGATCGGTGGCGTGATCGCGGATGCGTTCGGCAACCTGACGGCTGATCATCTGAACATCCAGCATCAGAACACCCACACCCCCACACCGCCGCCCGTCGCGCCGCCGGCGCGCCCCTCTGCTGCGATGGCAACAGCCCAGAACATGTCGCCGTGGCCGTCCTCGGTCCTGTCGGCGTCGTATTTGATGGTCTGGCCGCTGACCTGCTTTTTGACGGCGTGAAGTTGGGCCAGCACGTCCGGATCGTTGGGCAGGATCAGGCGCTTTTCTTCGGCCAGTTTCAGAAGGTTCAAGGCCAGCCGCGATTTGCGCTGTGCGCTGAACCACACGCCTTCGAACCGCTCCGGCCACTTTGCACAAAGCTCTTCCGCCAACTGCATGCCGATGCCGGTACGGTCGATGCCCCAGTGGTCGATGTGATAGCGGCCATCAACGTCGAGGATGGCTTGGCGCTGACCGTCAAAGGTCACGCCCTTGTGGCTTTCGTGATGGACAAGGGCGAAGCGATCTTGCCACGCGCCGTCGCGCACTTCCTGACCAATCAGGGCAATGGCCGTGCGGTCGTTGATGCGACCCACATCGACGCCGCCATGAAGTCGCCCAAAGCGGGCCGGATCGATGGCCTCATGCGTCAGTTCATGCAGCAACGACCAAGAGAGCAGCGCAGTGCCATCCTCGGCCCATTGGCACTGATAGAACATCGCCCAGCTTTCGCTGTCGAACAGGTCGCGCAGCACATCAATGCCACCTTCCAGCGGCATGCCCTGGTCAATCGCGTCCTGAAGCGTGATCGTCCAGCGCCGCCATTGGTTGTAACGCCCCCTGTGGTTGGTGGCGATCTCCCAAAACAACGACCCCGGCGTGAAGGGTGTCGAGAAAATGGTGACGCGACCATCCATAGCGGTGATGGACGGGACAAGAGCCGCGAAGAGCAGCTTCTGCTGACGAACCCATGCGAATTCGTCGAACCAGACATCCCCCGGCCAGCCCTGCGCGGTGCGGAAGTTGGTGCTGACCGCAATGATCCGCGTGCCTGCGACCGTCAGTTCGTCCTTTTTGTCGCCCTCTATCAGGATATCCAGACGCCCTGCATGCAGCCGGGCATAGTTCAGGATGATCTGGGCCTGACGTTCCGACGCGGACACCACGATCTGCGGACGGCCCGCCAGCGCCCCCAAAAGGACGGCCAAGCCCACGACATAGGAAAAGCCGATCTGCCGCGCCTTCAGCACGATCCGGAAGCGATCCTCAGATTGCAGGAAATCGATCTGATAGGCGTAAAGGCCATAGGAAGGGTCCAGCACACGGGCCAACACCTCGGCGCTGACGGCGTTCTGGACGATGGGGCGCGGTTTCGGGGCGGGAACCGATTTCTTCAGTCGGTCCAGCGACTTGGTCAGCATCGCTAAGCGCTGCGCCTGTGCCGTCGTCAGGTCGGTCTTGCGCGATAGGCGCAGGATTTGCGCCTCAAGCCCCTGGACGGTTTCGCGCTGGGATTGGAGCTGGCGTTTCCACCCGCCGTCGCGCACCCAGTCGCGCACCGTCCGCGCGCTGCACCCGATACGAGCCGCGATTTCCGTTGTGCTGTCGCCCGCGACGTAGGCAAGGAATGCCGCGTTGCGCTCGGCTTCTCCGAAGGTGGACGGACGGCCCCTCCGCGCGTCAGGCTTGCCAATGGCCTCGGAGACGCCGTAGCGCAACGTTTCAGAGGGGGTTCGCCCATTTTGCGGAGCTAGGGTGGCTACGGACGCAGAGGCCGTTTCTGGGCCGTTTTTCGGGGTGGGTGTTTTTCTGACCATGCCGCCCCTCAAATCCGCGCCAAAAGGGCGGCAAGCGCATCCAAACCGCCGCCCGACTTCTGGGTGGGAGTTGTTTGGCCAGACTGTTGACCCGGTTGCGGTGCAGGCGACTTGCGCCCTTGTTCCGGACGTGCGGAGAGGGGCAGGACAGCGTAGGCCTCTTCCGCCGTCAGGATGCCTGCGTTGACCAATTCGGCCAGCGGCGGGATGTCCTGGTCGGGAGGGGTCAGGTCCAAGGGGCGGAACGCCACGCGTCCCGGCCCGCCGTCGGCTTCCTCCGGGGGCACCGCCGTCAGACCAAGCCTTGTCAGGATCGGCTTGATACGGCCCATCATTCGATCCCGGCGCGGGGCGAGCGTCAGAAGTTCGAAAAGGAACATCTGCCCGGTGATTTCGCCGCCGCCGCCAAGCTGCCCTGCGGACATGATGCCCAGCATGCGCGGCGGCACGCCATGCGCTGTCACGATCCGGTCACGTGCCGCATCCAGAAGCTTCAGGAAGTCACCATCCTTCATTTCGGCGGTCAGGCGTTCAAAGGTGACCTTGGTGCCTTCGTTGACATGCAGGACCATGGTGCGGTGCGCGTTCCCGACGCCCGCGTATTCGCGCAGGAAGAAGTTGCGAACGTCATTGCGCTGCGCTTCGCTGGGCGTCGATCCTTCAAAGACCACGGCATATTCGGGCATCGCGCCATTGGTGAAGAAGGCCGCGTTGAACTGGACCGCCGCCTGCGTCAGTTGCAGCATCCCTTCCGCGCCGATCCACGACGGCTCGCCGTACTGGCGTCCCGTGACACTGTGGTCACGCAGGTGCAGGATTTCGTCCGGCCCGAAGGTCACGACGCGTCGGTCACCAGAGGGCAAGGGAATGCGTTGGAGGAAGCCCGCCCGATAGCGCGACATGGTAATGGCGGGCAGACGGCGCAGCTGCGCGATCCGCCCGCCCGATCCGCTGACGATCTGGATGAAGGCGTTGCCGTAGGTTTCAAGGTCGATCCCGAGACCGGTGAACAGTTCGACTGCACCGCCATCACACACCTTGTCCAGGTCGTCCGCACCGGTCCCGATCACGCCCCGCCCAAAGGCCCCTTCGGCCTTCAGGGTGATCGCGCGACCATGTTCCGCCGATGCCCGTGCCAGCGCTGCCAGATGGAGCGGCGGATGGGGCCAGACGTATTCGCCATCGACCCCGGTCGCGTCCCGCATATCGAGCATCGCGCCGACATTGAAGCGCAGCACCTCGGAATAGCCGGAGGCGGTTTCGGTCAGTTCGGCGGGGTTATCATCGGGTCTGGTCATGCCCTGTCATTACAGGACAGGAGCCGGTCTCGAAATTGCACTAAGCCTTTGAAATTCCAGATACGGAGAGCCACCAACCCCGCTATCTGGCCCGACCGGACACCCCGTGGCAAGAGGGTTTCAGCACACCAAGTGCTGCCCAAAATCGCTGCCCGCAACCAAGGTGGAACCGTTGTCCCGGCTGACCCAACTTTCCGTATCGTTCATCTCGCTTGTCCGCACCCCTGCGACCGGCAAAGGGTTGACGCTCAAGTCCGACGGGCGCGCCCAGACGATCCGCATCGTCAAGGCAGATGACGAACGGATGATGGCTTACGGTATCGTCTACGCGCCGGACGAGGTGGACAGCCATGGTGACACGGCTGACAGCGCCACCATCCGTCGCGCGGCCTATGAGTTCATGCGTGAAGGCCGCGCCAAGAATGTGGACCGTGAACACAGCTTCGCGCCGGAAACCCACTATGTCGCCGAAAGCTGGCTGCTGCGGGCGGGCGACCCGATGTTTCCCGAAGAACCTGAGGGCGCTTGGGCTGTCGGCATCCAGATCGGCGATCCGGACGTCTGGGCAGACCTGAAATCTGGCGCGCTGACCGGCATTTCGCTGGCAGGCATCGCCCGCGTCGATCAGGCGACCCCCGCGCCCCCAGCCACCCAATGGACCGAAAAGGACGGCGCGGGTTTTGCCGCGTGGCTCAAAGGTCTGTTCGCGAAGTCCCAAGACACAAAAGACCCAAACCAGAAGGAACCCGACATGGACGAAGCCAAGGTCAAAGAGATCGTCCGCGCCACGCTGAAGGACGAACTCACCCCGGCGCTGACCGTCGCGCTGAAGGCGGCGGGCCTCGGCACCGGCCAGACGCAGAGTGGCGAGGCGCAGAGCGGCCAGACCCAGACACCACCCACCCAGACCGCCCCGCCGGTTGACCCGCAAGGCGTGGCCAAGTCTGCCCCGCCCACGTCCGCCCCCGCGTCCAGCGAGGAAATCGCTGCCCTGAAAACGGCAGTCGCGGCGCTAGAAGACAAGCTGGCGATCAAGACCGCAAAGGGCGCGACGGAAGTCGGCGGCGGCAACAAACAAAACGAGGAGAGCTTCCTGTGAAGATCACGCTGAAATCGGGCGAGGTGATGGATGACATCGTCGCCCTGGCAAAGGGGCTGATTACCCCCGCCGACCTGGCGGTGGGTGGCACCCTTCAACCCAAAGCCGCCACCCGCCTGATCCAGATGGTGTTCGCGACGGATTTCCTGTCGAAGGTCACCACGGAAATGATGACCTCGCTGAAGCAAGAGGTTTCTGCGCTGGACATGGCCCGCCGCCAGATGGTGCGTGTGCCGCAGGGTGTCGATCCGGATCAGGATCAATTCGCATCGGCGGGCAACTACGGCTGTGTGCTGACCGCACTTCCGGTGCAGCTGTTCCCGTCGGTGACGTTGGACACCTTGCGCAACCACAAGGACAACCCGGAAATCCTGTCCATGCTGGAAGCTTCCTACACGCTGGCCGTTTCCCGCGACCTGGTCGATCTGGGCTTCAACGGCGTCAGCGACGACAACACCGGTGCGAACCGCGAAGAGAAGTTCGTCCGCCTGAACAAGGGCTGGCTGCAAATCGCGACCGATGCCCCGGCGACAAAGAAGGTGGATATCGATCCGACGACGGATGGTTGGAAGGTTGCGTTGACGCAGGTGACGTCGGCAGCCGACCCGCGCGCCCTGCGTGACAGCGTGTTGATCATGAACAGTGCCGACGCGGATGACTATTTCCGCGAGATCGTTGGCCCGGTGACCGGATCGGCCCTCATCGCCGATAGCGCGATCCGTCGCTTCGAAGGCCGTCCCATCGAAGCGGTGGGCGACATGCCGCGCGGCAAGGTGATGTTCACCCCGCTGAAGAACCTCGTCCACGGCATCCACACCGATGTGAAGCGCGACAAGGCCTACCACCAGCGCAAGCGGGCGCTGGAATTCACCTTCGACATGGCGGTCGATTACGAGATCGCCGTGAAGGAATACTGCGTCATCGCAGCCAGACGGTGAGCACACCATGACCCCGACCGACCGCCTGCGCGCCTATGCCAACCTGCCTTCGGAAGTGCCAGACAGCCTGATTGCTGCGCACCTCGATCTGGCAGCGGAAGACCTGCGCAGGCGGTCGGGCTTTCCTGACGCTCCCGCTGGCTTCGAGCCGGTGTGGGATGAAGCCTTGACGGTCCGCGCGCTGGCAACCGCTCTGCCTTGGCTCAACACCTTCGCTCTGGACGGAGCAGCGAAGGTGGGGCGGCTGGAAGGAACCGTGGAGTTCCGTTTCCTGACGCCGGAAGACGTCGCCTCACGCGAGACACGTCTCATGGCGCGCTTCGAGCGCCTGCTGTCCATTCTGCCCCGCACGGCCTCTGCGGACACCGACGCGGTGGTCAACACCACGACATTCACCCTTTACGCGATCTGAGAGACATCTGCATGCGCCTTCGCGACCGCATCGACGCCGAAATCAACTCGCGCATCGCGGCCCTGATGCCCACGGCGTCGGCAACCTTGTGGGACCGCACCGGGGTTGTCGTCCTGATCGAAAGTGCGAAGTTCACCGTCGCGGGCGGGATCGCAGACGGCTTTGAGCGCCTCTATTCGGTCGAAGGCAAGGTGCGGGTGGATCTGCGCACCGATGATCTGACCAACATGGACCTGTCGCAGGAACTGCTTGCGGACCTGATTGGCAGCCCCGTGTTCCTGAAGCGCGAAACGGTTGCGGTGGGTCGGATCACGGAAACGGCGCGCGTTGTCCTGGACGAGTTCCGTGTGCTGGCGCGCGAGGCTGTTCTGGTCCAAGCCCTGACGTTCACCCTGTCGGGCGAAGTGCTCCGGTTCATCGGGCCGGGTGTCGTCCCGAGCACGGTCATCGCGCCCGCGCCGTTCCAAGGGGTTCCGCAATGAGCGGGGCCGACATCACAGAACTCAACCGCCAGATCGCGAACCTGATCAACATCGGGCGCGTCGAAGCGGTGGACTATGCCAAGGCGACGGCGCGGGTCCGTATCGGTGAAAACGTGACCGCCGATCTGCCCATGCCCGCCGCGCGGGCGGGCGGAAACCGCACCTGGACGCCGCTTGAGGTGGGCGAACAGGTCGTCGTGGTCGCGCCCTCCGGCAATCTCGGGGCGGCGGCGATCTCGCACGCGCTCTATTCCGAGGACGGACCTGCCCCCGGTGACCGCGCCGGGCTGCATCGCACCGTCTATGCCAATGGCGCGGTGATCGAATATGACCGTGACGCCAACACCTTCACGCTGGACCTTGCCGGGGGCCGCGTTGTGATCAGTGCCCCCGGTGGTCTGACGATCACCGGCGATGTCACTCTTGAAGGCAGCTTGACCGCCTCGGGCGATGTGGTGGCCTCCGGGATCAGCCTGACGGGCCACATCCATCCCGAAAGCATCGGGTCCGCCACGGGGGTGCCGCAATGACCGGCGTTCTCGGCATGAGCCGACTTGGCGGCACGAAGCTTGATGGTCTGGACCATTTGCGCCAATCGGTGCGCGACATCCTGACCACGCCGCGTGGCAGCCGCGTCATGCGGCGCGACTACGGCTCGGACCTCTTCTCCCTGGTCGACCAAAACCTTACCGGCCTGACCCTCGCGCGCCTTTCCGCCGCGACGGTCCTCGCGTTGCGCCAGTGGGAACCAAGGCTGCGCGTTCTGCGCGTGGTGGCTGATGAGGTGTCGCAGTCCGACGGGGCGGGCAAAGTGGTTCTGACCATTGAGGCCGAGTACCTGCCCGACGGAAGCGTGATCAGCGTGGACGAGGTGCGCCTATGAGCCGCTTCACCCCGATCAACCTCGCCGCTCTCCCGCTTCCGGCCGCAATCGAACCGCTCTCCTTCGAAGTCATCTTTGAGGCATTGAAGACGCAGCTGGTCCAACTCATGCCAGACATCGAACCCGTTCTGGCCTATGAAAGCGAACCGGTGGTGAAGCTCCTGCAAGCTTGGGCCTATCGGGAATTGCTGGTCAGGGCCGGAGACAACGACAAGGTCCGCGCGGTCCATCTTGCGACGGCAACCGGCAGCGATCTTGACAACCTGTCGGCACTCTTCGGTGTCCAGCGGCTGACGGTCGTGGCCGCCGATCCGGAAGCCACGCCGCCCGTTGCGGCAGTGATGGAAACGGACGCGGCCCTGCGGATGCGTACCCAGCTTGCGCTTGACGGCTATTCGACCGCAGGTTCCCGCGCGAGCTACGAATACCATGCGCGCACCGCCTCTGCTGAGGTGGCCGATGTCGAGATTGACAGCCCCACGCCCGGCACCGTGCGCGTGTCGGTTCTTGCCGCCACTGGAAATGGCTTGGCCTCGCCTGCGCTGATTGCCACGGTTTCCGATGCGCTTAATGCCGAAAACGTGCGCCCCTTGTGTGACACCGTCGTGGTGCAATCCGCCGTCATCATCCCCTTCACGATCTCCGCCGTTCTCACCGTCCAGGACGGGCCGGACCCGGCGGTTGTGCTGGCAGAGGCACAGGCCGCGTTGGATCGGTATCTGGTCGATCAACGTGGTGTCGGGCAGTCCATCCGCCGATCTGCGATCTTCGCGGCACTGCATCGTCCGGGCGTTGACATGGTGATCCTCACGGAACCGGCAACCGACGTGGTCATTGCGAGCGGCGAAGCGGCTTGGTGCACGGCGTCCACCATCACCATGGGCAGCGCGACATGACCGCAAGCCTTCTGCCCCCGAATTCAACGGACCTTGAGCGCGCCCTTGACCTGACCGGCGCTCGGATCAGCGCTGTCGATGCGCCGATTGATCTGATGTGGAACCCGGAAACCTGTCCGACCGCCTTCCTGCCGTGGCTTGCATGGTCCCTGTCGGTTGACGAATGGGACAATGCGTGGCCGGAAGGCACCAAGCGCGCGGTCATCGCCGCCTCTGTCTGGGTGCACCGGCACAAGGGTACGGTGGGGGCGGTCAAACGGGCGCTGGCAAAGGCCGGATACGGCGATGCAACCGTGGTCGAACGCTCTGGCCTCCAGACCTACAACGGCACCATGCCGCGCAATGGCAGCCGCAATCGGGCCTCACAGAACCACTGGGCCGAGTATCGGGTCATTCTCGCCCGGCCCGTTTCCGTTGAACAAGCCGAGCGGGTCCGCCGCATCCTCTCTGCGGTTGCGCCAGCCCGCTGCCACCTGAAGGCGCTCGACTTCCAAGAAGCCCTCTTTCTCTACAACGCGACCCTGCCTCGAAACGGGTCCTACACGCGAGGTATCGCCTGATGGCCACACTGAACGACACCGACGAATGGGTTGACGTCTACCAGCTCGAACAGACCGATCCCGTCGTAGGCGGTGCGCCGAACGAGGCGACGGGAGCAGGGATGGACAACATCCCGCACTTGCATCTCGCGAAACGGGACAGATGGCTGAAGACTCGGGTAGACCAACTGCTTGGGCAGGTGGTTGCCGCGTCGCAGGCGGTGGCGGGCGTCGTCAAGCTGAACGCCGCCACCAACAGCACCAGCGTCACCGAGGCTGCCACACCCAGCGCGGTAAAGGCGGCTTTTGACCTTGCGACGGGACGCGCTCCCTCAACCCGCGCGATCACCGGCGGTGGTCTGGTGACCGGCGGTGGTGATCTGTCGGCGGACCGCGTCCTGACCGTGCCCGTTGCAACCCAAGCGCAGGCCGAGACGGGAACGGACAACGCAACCGCAATGACGCCGCTGCGCGTCAAGCAGGCAATCGCCCAACAGACCGCAACTGGCGTAGTCCCCGCCGGAACGGTGATCTTGCACGCGGGACCGACGGCTCCGGCAGGCTATCTCAAGGCCAATGGCGCGGCGGTTTCGCGCACGACCTATGCCGCCCTTTGGACGGCCATCGGCGGCACCTATGGGCTTGGCGACGGTTCCACAACCTTCAACCTCCCCGACATGCGCGGGATGTTCCCGCGCGCTTGGGATGATGGGCGCGGTGTTGATACGGGACGCGGACTGGGGACGTTTCAGGACAGCCAGAACCAATCGCACCAGCACACTGGTACGACCTCTGTTGCGGGCAGTCACGTTCATGGCAGCGGGGCCAGTTATCCGGGTGGAATTTACTCGCAAGTCGCCGATGCGACCAACAACGCGCATCCGATTGTCACCGCGACCGGAGCGGCAGGCGATCACAACCACAGCTTTACGACCGACGCATCCGGCGGCACGGAAGCGCGGCCCAAGAACATCGCCTTGCTGGCCTGCATCAAGTTCTGAGGAGTTCGTCCATGTCGAAGACCGTTTACCAGACCGATCAAGCCGGACGATATCTGGGGCCTATTCCGGCTGATGAAAGCCCGCTTGAACCCGGTGTCTGGCTCATGCCCGCTGGCTGCGTTGAAGAGCCGCCGCCTTCAGCCAAGAAAGGACAGGTTGCAATCTGGTCAGAGGGCAGGTGGGCACTGGTACCTGACGAGATTGCCGTCGTCCTGCCCGCTGACACCACGCCGGATCGGGACATCAAGTCCGTCTGGCGCGAAACTGCCACCGCCAGCCGCGCCGAGTTCCTGAAAGCGCTTGTCCGGTTGTCCATCCTGCCCGGTTCAGACGCCGTTGCCGCTGCGCGTGGTGACTGGCCGAAGACATTCGCGGCGGCGCTGGAAGGCCTGCCTGTCGATCCGGTCGAAGCGCAGATCGATTGGGCCTCTGCCACGCACGTGGCCCGCCAAGCCCCGCTCTTCCTCGCCCTGCTCGCCTATCGAGCCAAAGTCGAAGGACTTGATGAGGCTGCCGCCGAAGCACTCGGGGATGCCGTCTTCGGATGGTCCGACCAGAATGACACCAATCCCAAATCTGAGGAGCCTTGAACATGCCGGACCAGTATCTGCATGGCATCGAAATCGTTGAACTGACGACGGGCACCCGTCCGATCCAAACCGTCCGGTCTTCGGTGATCGGGTTGATCGGGACGGCACCCGCTGCGGATGCCTGGGCCTTTCCGCTCAACACGCCCGTCCTGATCGCCGGGAACCAGATCGAAGCGGCCAAACTCGGAACCGAAGGCACTTTGCCGCGTGCGGTCGATGGCATCTTTGATCAGGCGGGCGCGATGATCGTCGTGATCCGCGTCGCCGCCGACGCCGCCGCCGCAACCGAGATGGCCAATGTCATCGGCGGGGTTTCGGCGGGCGGCCAGTATCTCGGCCTCAAGGCCTTCCTTGCTGCCCAGTCCACCTTGGGTGTGACGCCGCGCATCCTGATTGCGCCCGGCTTCACACAGATGCAGGCCGTCGTCACGGAACTGGTGTCCGTCGCCACGAAGCTGCGCGCTGTCATCATCGCGGATGGCCCCAACACCACCGACGCCGCCGCCATCGCCTACCGCAACAACTTCGGTTCCGACCGCGTCTTCATCGTTGATCCGTGGGTACGTGTCTTTGACACGGCCACCGGAACAGAAGTGGTGGAACCCGCCTCGGCCCGCGTTGCCGGGTTGATCGCGAAATCCGACGCGGAGCGGGGCTACTGGCATTCGCCGTCGAACCGGTTGATTGAGGGCATCGTCGGCACGGCCCGCGCCGTTGACTTCTCCATCGGCGATGCCACCTCGCGGGCAAATTACCTCAACGAGAACGAGGTGGCGACGATCATCCAGCACGAGGGCTTCCGCCTCTGGGGCAACCGGTCCTGCTCGAACGATCCGAAGATGGCTTTCCTGAAGCGCCGCCGGATCGCCGACATGATCTGCGAAAGCATCCAGATCAACCACCTCTGGGCGGTGGACCGCAACATTGACCGCACCTATGTCGAAGAGGTCACCGAAGGCGTCAACGCCTATGGCCGCTCTCTGATGGCGCGGGGCGCTCTGGTGGGCTTCAAGTGCTGGGCACCGCCGGGCCTGAACACGCCCACCGAACTGGAGGCGGGCAAGGTGACCTTCGATTTCGACTGGTCCGATCCGGCCACCGCCGAACACATCACCTTCCGATCCATCATCAACAACGGCTACCTCTCCGAGGTTCTGCCGGTCGCTGCCTAAAGGGGGGCAACCATGAAGGAACTGCTTCAGTACGCGCACGTCTTCGTGGACGGGCGCGGCTACGCGGGACAGGCCACCTCGGTCGAAGTCCCGAAAATCGAGACCATCACGCGCGAGTTCAGCGCGGGCGGCATGTCGGGTGCCATCAAGGTGCGCATGGCGCGGCACAAGGAACTGACCGCGAAGATCAAGTTCGCGGGCCTTGATCCGCAAATCCTGTCGCTTTTCTCCATCGCCGAAGGGGTCACGATCCCCTTCACGGTGCGCGCATCGACCCAAGACCGCGACGGGACCACCCATGCGCATGTTATCAAGATGCGCGGTTTCATCGAGACGCTGGACGAGGGCGAATGGAAAGAGGGTGACGAAGCCCCGATGAGCATCGACATCGCACTTGATTACTACAAGCGCGAGCATGACGGCGTTGAGCTGATCGAGGCCGATCCCGTCAACATGATCTTCAAGGTGCGGGGCGTGGACCAGCTGGCCCAGCACCGCCGCAACATCGGTCGATAAGGAGCCGCGCACATGGCACGTGAAAACTACACCTTGAAGCATCCGGTCACCGTGGACGGGCAGGACTACACCGAACTCGCGCTGCGCCGTCCGAAGACGCGCGACCTGATCAAGGCGCGCAAGTGCAAGGACGAGGTCGAACAGATGGCGGCAATGATCGCCGATCTGGCCGAAGTTCCCCCCAAGGTGGTGCAGGAACTGGACGCGGAAGACTTCGCCGGACTGGGTGAGGTGCTTGCACGTTTTTTGCCGAACTCGGCGACGTAAGCCCGGACTACCTGCGCGGCGTGATCCTGTTCATGTCGCGCGCTTTCCATTGGCAGCCGTCCGAGGCCGCAGAGATGGACGTGGTAGAGTTGATGGCCTTCTACCATGACGGTGTGACCCTCCTGAAAGCCGAGAACGCCCAGTGAGCACGATAGACCTCTCCGTCCTTGTGAAACTGACAGACCGGATCACCGCGCCGCTGCGCGCGGTATCCGGACAAGTCGGGGCGTCCGTCGGACGGATGCAGGCCGCAATGGACAGGGTCAGCCACACCAGCAAGGGGGTAGCAAATGGCCTCGCCAACGTTGCGGCCAAGGCCAAGGGCGGCATGGCCGTTCTGGCGGGCTACGGGGGTGTTCTGGCGTCTTACAATCTGTCTATGGCAGGCTTGGCGATGTCCTTCGTCGGACCGGCGGCGGAAATGGAACGCTTCAAGGTCCAGCTGACCAGCCTCGAAGGGTCCAGCGCCGGGGCAGAAAAGGCGATGTCGTGGATCTCGGACTTCGCAACCCGCACGCCCTTGGAGATGAACCAGACCGTCGAAGCTTATGCCAAGCTGAAGGCCTTCGGTGTGGACCCCATGAACGGCTCGCTTCAGGCGATGGTCGATACCATGGCCGCGACTGGCGGTGGCGCGGAGCAGCTCGACGGCCTCGTGATGGCCCTTGGCCAGTCGTGGTCAAAGGGCAAGCTGCAATCCGAAGAAGCGCTTCAGATGCTGGAGCGCGGGGTGCCGGTCTGGGACTTGCTGGCCGCAAAGATGGGCAAGAGTGCGGCGGAAGTCCAAGACTTGGCCACGAAAGGCAAGCTCGGGCGCGAAGAAATCTCGTTGTTGGTAGAGGCTCTCGGCGAGAAGAACGCCGGAGCCTCGGAAGGCATGTCAAAGACTTGGGGCGGGATCATCTCGAACATCAAGGACACCTGGACACGGTTTCAGGTGATGGTCATGGACGCGGGTGTTTTCGATAGCCTGAAGGCGAAGCTCCAAGACTTCCTGACGCTCCTGAACCAGATGGCAGCGGATGGCCGTTTGCAGCAATACGCGGACACGCTTGCGACCAACATCCTTTGGGCCATCGAGTCGCTCTGGAGTTTCGGCAAGGGCGTCATTGCCACTTGGAAGGCCGTCTACCCGTGGCTGGAGGCGGGCGCGACGGCGGTCGGCGGCTGGGAGAACTTCTTCCAGATCATCGCGGGCGGTGCCGCGATCCAGAAGATGTTCGGTCTCGGCAACGCCATAACCTTCGTGGCCAAGGCCGTCCGCGTCGTATCCTTGACGCTGATGGCCAACCCGATCCTCGCAATCATCACTGCCATCGCCGTCGCGGCCTATTTGATCTACAGCAACTGGGATGCAGTCAGCGCATGGTTTGCCAATCTCTGGGCCAGCGTGGCGGGAGCCTTCCAGCGCGGATGGGCTTGGCTCAAGGCCGTGGTGGACCAGATCACCCCGGCTCCCATTAAGGCAGCTTGGGACATCCTGACGACCTACTACGCCTCGCTTTGGCAGGCCGTTAAAGGGTACTTCGAAGGCTTCGCCAACTTCGTCGCCGGAATATTCACGGGCGACATGTCGCGCGCGCTCACCGGTCTGCGGCAAATGTGGGAGGCCGTGAAGACGGCTCTTGCTGCCGTCTTCACGGCCATCGGTTCGGCCCTCGAATTGGTTTGGACGAGCGCGATCAAGCCCGTGACAGACAAGCTTGGCATGACGGATGCCATCGTCGCGGGATGGAACCTGTTGAAGGATGGTCTTGCCGCCGTGCTGGATTGGATCGGCGCAAAGTTCGAGTGGCTGGCGGGCGTCATATCTCCGGTCATTGATGGCCTGCGCTGGGTCAAGGACAGCGGGGCCTCGGCTCTGGCAGGGCTAGGACTGACCGGCGGTGATGCCGGACCGGGCGACATGCCCGCGACCGATGCCTCCGGCGCGGCAATCCCCCAATTTGCCTCTGGCGGCGCATTCGGAGCCGGTCCGATCATCGTCGGAGAAAACGGTCCAGAGCTTCGCTACGAAAACCGAGGCGGCTTCATTGCCCACAACCGCGCCCTCCGCGACATGGCCAGACTTTCGGCAAGCGTGACCGGGCGCTCCTCCGGTTTGGGTCTTGCTGCCATTCCGGCCGGACTTGGCGCGCGGGCGCAAAGCTTCAGCCCGTCTTACTCGATCTCCCTGACCGCAGGCCCGGGACACGGCTCGCCCGCAGAGATCGAGGCGATGATCAAGCGCGTGCTGGCGGAAGAGACAAAACGCGCCGCCGTGGACATGAGGAGGGCGCTGCATGACTAACGTCCTAATGCTCTTGGGCGACTTCGCCTTCCACTTGCGGACCGCCGCCTATGACGAACTCAAGCGGGTCTCCAGCTACCGCTGGGCCGCGCAAGAGCGCATCGGACGCAGGCCCGCGCAACAGTTCCTTGGCCCCGGTTCGGGCGAGGTCACGCTCTCCGGGGAAATCCTGCCCCACTTCAACGGTGGTTTTGACCAGATGGATCGTCTGCGCGAAGGCGCGGGACGCGGCAAGCCGCTGCTCATGGTCGATGGGCGCGGCAATGTCTGGGGCGACTGGTGCATCACTCAGATCGAAGAGACGAGCCGCGAACTCTATTCCGACGGCGCACCCCGTTCGATCTCCTTCACACTCACCCTGGTCGAATACGGTCCCGACAAGAGCAAGCTGTCCCGTCTTGGCGCTGCCGTCTCTGTCCTCTCGCAGCTGGCGCGCCTCGCATGATCTATCGAACCAAAGACGGCGATGTTCTGGACGCCCTGTGCCGCACCCACTACGGGGCGCGCGACGGCGCGACGGAACATGTCTTGAATGCAAACCCCGGACTGGCACGGCGCGGTCCGATCCTTTCTTCCGGTGTGCTGATCACGTTCCCCGATTTGCCCGCTGCATCGCCTGTGACGCCCACCATCCGCCTCTGGGATTGACATGACCCCTGCCTTCACCGTCCTCGCCGCTGGCATCGATATCACCGCCGCGATCCGGGACAGGCTATTGTCGCTGACCGTTTCCGACGAGGCCGGGTCAAAGTCAGACGCCGTGGAAATCGTGCTGGATGATCGCGACGGCGCAATCACCAAACCGCCGCCGGGTGCGCCCCTGATCGTCATGATGGGCTTCAAGGAAACCATCCAGATGCCCATGGGCGTCTTCACCTTCGATGAATGGACCGCCAACGGCTGGCCTCGGACCGTCACCCTTCGCGGCAAGGCCGCGAACTTCGGCGGCACCCTGAAGGAACAGAAGTCCAGATCGTGGGACAAGAAGACCCTCGGGGACATCGTCGAAACCATTGCGGGCGAGCATGATCTACAACCCAAGGTGGCAAAGCCTCTGAAGGCCATCAAGTACGAGCATCTGGATCAGACAGACGAAAGCGACATCGCGTTCCTCAACCGGATCGGCAAAGATCACGACGCGATGGCCACCGTGAAAAGCGGCTCTCTGATCATGATGGCACGCGGAAAGGGCCTGACCGTTTCCGGCCTGTCCATGCTCCCGCGACCCATCGATCCGGGGGCAGTCCTCACCTACAGCGCCACCCGTTCCAACCGCGATGAGTGGAAAACCGTCGAAGCGTACTGGCACAACCTCAAGACCGGGAAGCGCGAGATCGTGAAGGCAGGAACCGGAAGCCCCATTAAGAAGCTCCGGCACCTGCATGCCACCAAAGCCGAAGCGGAGACCGCCGCCAAGGCGAAGCTGGATGAGAGCACGCGCGGCAACAACACCCTCTCCCTGACCCTCATCGGCGATCCAACCATCGTCGCTGAAGGCCGTATTCTCGTCGCAGGCATCCGCGCCACCGTCGATGGTCTGTGGTCAGTCAAATCGGTGAAGCACACCCTCGCAAGCGGCGGCTTCACAACAAGTATCGAGGCCGAGTTGCCGGGGTGACCAATCTCAAATAATGTGGTCCGCAATCGCAAAAAATTTGGTCCGGTCCACCAGCCCCCCGCACCCCCCGGGATATTTGCGCAGAGAAGACGGGCACAAGGAAGATTGGGCAATTCAGGCGGACGTCACCCCAGCGCGTATCCCGAACCTCGGACGGTGCGGATGGGGTCTTCGTGTCCGAAGGCGCAAAGCGTTTTGCGCAGGCGGCCGACGTGGACGTCGACGGTGCGGGTGTCGACATAGATGTCGCGCCCCCAGACGCGATCCAGCAGCG